>CAZYSR010000198.1:0-6431 GCA_964649525.1 uncultured Gammaproteobacteria bacterium | reverse complement strand
CCTCACCAGTCTGCCGCATTCTACCTAGCGACCAACGAAGAAAGCAGTTGGCTCCATCAGGCGAAGAGGCACCAGGGCAAACCGCTTTCGTTCAACAATGTTGCAGATGTCGATGCTGCCTACAATTGCGTGGCAGAGTTTGCCGAGCCGGCATGTGTCATCATCAAACATGCAACACCCTGCGGTGTAGCAACTGCAATTGACGTGACCAAAGCGTACGAACTGGCCTACCAAACTGACCCGACATCAGCGTTTGGTGGAGTTATTGCGATCAATCGCCCCCTTGACAGATCAAGCGCTGAATTGATTTTAAAAAACCAATTCGTTGAAGTCATACTGGCACCAGGCGTTACTGAACAAGCACTGACGGCTTTGCAAACTAAACCGAATATTCGGATATTGGAGCATGCAAAGGTCTATAGTGAACCACCAAAATTCCGTCTCAGTACCGCTTGCGGTGGGGTGCTCGTACAATCACCAGATACCCGACTGCTGGCTGGAACCGAACCGGAAGTTGTTTCGCATCGAATGCCCGGTGATGAAGAACGAAGTGACCTTATGTTTGCTTGGACAGTAGCCAAGCACGTTAAGTCAAACGCGATTGTGTATGCAAAAGGTCAATCAACCATAGGCATTGGTGCCGGACAGATGAGTCGGGTGGATTCTGCAAAAATCGCTGCTTCAAAAGCGGCCGATGCTGGACTTGAAATTTCTGGTGCCGTGATGGCGTCAGATGCGTTCTTTCCGTTTAGAGACAGTATCGATACAGCAGCAGAATTCGGAATTAAAGCCATCATTCAACCAGGCGGCTCACTGCGAGATTTGGAAGTGATTGAAGCAGCTGATGAACATGGGATTGCCATGCTATTCACCGGAATGCGACACTTTCGTCACTAGCAAGAGCGAATTCAGATGAAGGTCCTAATTGTTGGCGGTGGCGGTAGGGAACACGCCCTGGCCTGGAAGGTTGCAGAATCATCACAAGTGAATGAGGTGTTTGTTGCGCCAGGCAATGCCGGTACCGCGAACGAACCCAAAGTCTCAAACATAGATATTGGTGCGGAAGAAATCGATGCGTTGCTTGACTTTGCTCGTGAGGAGCGCATCGAATTAACCGTTGTGGGACCAGAAGCGCCGCTGACAGAAGGTATTGTTAATCGCTTTCAAGAGCAGGGGTTGCGCTGCTTCGGCCCATCGAAAGAAGCTGCACAACTTGAAGGGTCCAAAGATTTCACCAAGCAGTTTCTCGTCCGCAACCAAATTCCAACAGCTAGTTACCAGACCTTCGAGTCCGTCAGCGATGCCAATCGATATGTCGAGGAAGTTGGTGCGCCGATTGTAGTAAAGGCGGATGGGCTTGCCGCGGGTAAGGGTGTTATCGTTGCTGAAGGCGTGGAACAAGCCCAACAGGCAGTTGCTGATATGCTTGAGCACAATCGTTTTGGCACGGCTGGCAGTCGGGTGGTGATTGAGGAGTGCCTGGAAGGAGAAGAAGCCAGTTTCATTTGTATTGTTGATGGTGAAGATGTGTTGCCACTTGCAACGTCACAGGATCACAAACGAGCACTGGACGGTGATCTTGGACCAAATACCGGTGGCATGGGTGCTTATTCACCAGCCCCCATCATTGATGCCAAAATGGAATACACCATAATGACAAGCATCATTCAGCCAACGGTTACTGGTCTTTTACGAGAGGGTATACGCTATACAGGGTTTTTATATGCCGGGCTGATGATTAGTCCAGAAGGAGTGCCGCAGGTACTTGAATTCAATTGCCGAATGGGTGACCCGGAAACACAACCAATCATGGTGCGTCTGAAATCCGACTTGGTCGACTTGTTGATTGCAGCACTGAATGGAAATCTAGGCTCCGTTAGTGCAAAGTGGGACCCCCGCGCTGCGCTTGGAGTTGTGATAGCGTCTGGTGGTTACCCCGGGAGTTATGGAAAAGGCGCAACAATTTCGGGGCTTGAAGGTCCGGGTAGCAATCAGGTCAAGGTGTTTCATGCAGGAACCGCGATGAATGAGGCTGACGAGATTACTGTCAGTGGTGGCCGCGTATTGTGTGTTACAGCACTCGGAGAGAATATTGCCGCATCACAGCACGCAGCCTACGATTCCATCAAGGCTATTCATTTTGAGGAGATGCATTTTCGAACCGACATTGGTGCACGTGCTATACATGGTACGACTACTTCAACCGTATAAAGGAGGTTAACATTGAGTAAGAACTTTGTTGCAGTAATGCTTGGGTCCGATTCGGATCTGAAAGTGATGCAGTCAACGCTTGACACATTGGACAGTCTTGGAGTCCATTGGGAACTTCGAATTCTGTCGGCACATCGCACGCCCGACGAGGTGCGACAATATCTAGAGGACTCCGGTGCACGGGGTTGCACGGTCTATATTGCTGCAGCCGGTCTCGCTGCACATCTAGCTGGAGCAGTTGCTGCACACACGCTTAAACCTGTGATTGGCGTACCATTGGACGCTGGCTCTTTGGGCGGTATGGATGCACTACTGGCAACAGTGCAGATGCCAGGTGGTGTGCCTGTTGCCTGTGTTGCAATAGGAAGTGCTGGTGCAAAGAATGCTGCGTTTCTGGCAGCACGAATTCTGGCTCTAAGTGACGAAAATATCGCTGCGGCACTCGTGAACTATAGAGATACCAACCGCGCATCGGTACTCGCAAAGAACGAGAATTTACCTCAGGCCGGTGGGGGTTGACAAACACAATTGAACCTAATTGATGTTGCAACCGGAGCCAAACTTATCTCCACGGGGGCAGTCGTTGCCTACCCAACGGAGGCGTGTTTCGGAATTGGCTGTGACCCGTTTAATGAAATTGCAGTTCGACGCGTGGTTCGGATCAAGAACCGGCCGCGGGGAATGGGTTTGATCCTGATTGCCGATCATGTGAATAAGCTACTACCATTCATCGATCTGTCCCATGAGTCGATGATGGACCCAGCCGTCGCCAGTTGGCCGGGTCCCTACACCTGGATTTTTCCAGCCAGCAGGAGAATGCCTATCTCACTTCGTACACCCACACAGACTGTCGCTGTTCGTGTGACCGCGCATCCAGGATCTGCACACCTCAGCCGGTTGGCTGGTTGCGCGATTGTCTCAACCAGTGCCAATCGACATGGTCAGATACCGATTCGCGTACACCGAGAAGTCGCTCGGTGTCTTGGTGAATCTCTGGATTTTGTGGTGCGTGGCCCGTTGGGTCGTCAAAAAAATCCAACCCAAATTACGGATGCCGTGAGCGGAAAGGTGTTGCGATCTGGCTGAGCGGAGTACTGACTGGTGACTGATTCTATAGAACTGGAGTCGATTGATGCGGAGCGTGTCGAGTCTTACCTGCGCGCACTCCAGAATAATATTTGTCAGACGCTTGAATCTTTAAGTGAATCGGATCGATTTTTTGAAGACCGATGGGAGTACTCAGGCGGCGGAGGTGGTGCAAGCCGGGTGCTTGAGAGAGGTGAGGTTTTTGAAAAAGCGGGGGTAAATTTTTCCTCCATCCACGGTGTTAAATTACCGAAGGCTGCAACTGCAAAGCGAACTGACCTCGAAGATAAGCCATTTTCGGCCATGGGGGTTTCGCTGGTGCTCCATCCATTGAACCCTTACATACCCACCACTCACATGAATGTCCGGTTCATTCACGTCGACAAACGAAAATGGTGGTTTGGCGGTGGATTTGACCTAACGCCATACTATGGATTTGTCGAAGACGCTGTACACTGGCATCAAACGGCGGCCGATGCCTGTGAAGGTTTCGGTGAAGGGTTGTATCTGCGGTTGAAATCCTGGTGTGATGATTACTTTTACCTGCAACACCGGAAAGAAGCGCGTGGTATTGGCGGAATCTTTTTTGACGATTACATGGATGGTGGATTTGAGAATGCCTTCCGCTTCATGCAAAGTGTCGGAGATCATTTCCTAAAGGCTTACATTCCCATCGTTGAGCGGCGACGCAATCTATCCTATGGCGACCGGGAGCGGGAGTTCCAATGTATGCGTCGCGGGCGTTATGTGGAATTCAACCTGGTTTATGATCGGGGTACGCTTTTCGGGTTGCAGTCTGACGGCCGAACCGAGTCGATACTGATGTCTCTACCACCTACAGTCGCTTGGAAATATGACTGGAAAGCTGAACCCGGAAGCGAAGAACACCGCTTGATTGACGACTTTCTTACCCCGCGCGATTGGATTTCAGTTCAATCCGGGTAAGATGGGACAAATTTACTCACTTTTCTATCGGCTCCTGATTAATCTGCTGGTTCCAGTTGTGCTGGTCCGTTTTCTGATCCGGGGTGTTACCCGTCGAGAATACTGGCAACGTTTGACTGAACGATTCGGGTCCCTTCCTTCGAACCTGAGTTCAGGGTCTATATGGATTCATGCCGTTTCGGTCGGAGAGGTCAATGCGGTCCGGCCACTAGTCGAATACCTGCTTGAAAATTCCGATGCACCAATACTTCTCAGTTGCATTACACCAACCGGATCAGCCCAAATCACAAGGCTTTTTGGAAGTCGTGTTTCACAGGTGTATGCACCAGTTGATAGCGGAATTATTGTCAATCGGGCACTCGAAAGGGTGAAGCCTTGCACAATCATCATTGCTGAAACGGAATTGTGGCCCAATTTTCTGCGCGTGTCGAGAGCACGAAAAATTCCTGTTGCTTTTATCAATCTCAGACTTTCCGACACCACCTTCAGCAGGGCAAGGTTCTTTTTACCTTTATGCCGACACGCACTCAAAAACGTGTCAGCGTTTTGCGTTCAAACCAAAGTGGACGCCGAGCGAATTATCGCGCTTGGTGCAAACAGCGATTTGATACATGTAACCGGTAATCTCAAATTTGACATGAAAGCGCCCGATGGCATTCAAGAAATCGGAGTTGCATTGAGAGAACGCTGGGGCGGCACAGGCCGACCCACAGTGGTGCTTGGTAGTTCACATGAAGGTGAAGAAAATCGATTTTTAAAGTTGATGACTGAACTGCGAGTGGATTTTCCAGAACTGATAGCAGTCATTGTGCCGCGGCATCCAGAACGCTTCAATCGAGTTTTTCGGCAAATTTCTGACTGTGGGTTTTCCGTTTCGAGGGTTAGTGAGTGGCAGAGTAATACCAATGTTAATGCGGATGTGATCCTTGTGGACTCCATGGGAAAGTTGCTGGAGTTTTATGCCGCGTCAGATATCGCGATCGTGGGCGGTAGTTTTGCAGCGGTTGGGGGACACAATGTGCTGGAACCCATTCTGGTTGGAACGCCTGTGGTGTTTGGTCCTGACATGTCAAACTTTCGCGAAATTTCGCGGTTAGTGCTCGAAAATGGTGCTGGAGAAAGGGTCGATGGCTTTGCGGCACTCAAGCCAGCCCTAAGTCGACTATTGCAAGATTCAGACTTGAGGGAACTACGGGTTAATAATGGAAGTCATTTGATTGAAAAAAACCGCGGCGCACTGCAGCGAACGACTTGTCACCTGGAAGGGATCTTGAAACTGAATAAAGCTTTAGAGTAGCAGATTGTTCAGTGCCTGCAGGTCGCTGAGATCAAGTGTACCGGCAACTAGTTCCAGCGCAATCAGGCTGCGCAGATATGCATAGCGAGCTTCAAGCAATGCTCGCCTGGCTTCAAACAAGTCCTGTTGCGCATCCAGCACTTCCAGCGAAGTAACCAGTCCAACATCGTAGTTGCTTTGCGTCAGATCATACGAGCTTTGTACTGCATTGACCGCAACTTCCAGGGCATCAATTTGTTCGATAAGACTAGTTGCACTGCGAAATGTGCTTGATGTGAGTGTAGCAGTTCGAGTTCTAAGCGCTTTGAGTCTTTGCAGTTCCGCTTCATACTGCAGTGTGGCTTGCTTTTTCAGCCTTGACTCTGCACCACCTGCCGAGAATGACTTTGAAATTGTTATCGATGCAATCGAATGGTCCATCAACGATTCAGTGCCGCCGAGTCTGTCATTGACTTGAAAATTCAGACGGGCTGCAAAGTCGTAATCGGAAGTGGCCAGTTGGATTGACCGCTCGGCAAGATTGACCTGAGCCTGCTGAATTTCGAGGTCGATATTGTTCTTTAGAGCCAGTTCAGTCCAGTCTTCCACCTGCCCGGATTTCATACTTGGCGTAGGGGCATCTTCATTCAGTTGATCAATATCGGCTGCGCGGTGTCCGATCAACTCGGATAGTGACAGAATGGCGTTTTCAACCGCAGTTTCTGCCATGATGACACCGGCATTGGCCAACGCGAGTCGTGATTCAGCAATTCTGACATCAGTTTCGGTACCAACCCCAGCATCTCGTCGCACCACTGCATGATCGTGCAAAACTCGAATGGATGTAATTTCGCTTCGATTCGTTTCGAGTGTATCCTGGGCGGCGAGCACATTGAAGTACGCATCGACGACT
>CAZYSR010000197.1:0-3756 GCA_964649525.1 uncultured Gammaproteobacteria bacterium | reverse complement strand
GTCTCTGATGAGTTTTTGAAATCTGCGGCGGAACTTTGTCAGGCTAATGATGCACTTCTAATTGCAGACGAAATTCAATCAGGTATGGGACGCACCGGTAAACTATTTGCTCATCAATGGGTATCTAACATTCGGCCCGATATCATTACAGTGGCCAAGGCACTCGGCGCAGGTTTACCGATCGGCGCAGTGCTGCTCGGTGAAAAACCGAATGAGACATTACAGGTCGGTAGCCATGGTTCCACTTTTGGAGGCAATCCCATCGCTTGTGCGGCGGCGAATGTTGTTTTAGATACACTACACACCGGTAATATGCTGGATGAAATTGTAAGAAAGGGGGATCTAATCTGTCATGGACTCAATGCCATCAATGACAAAACGAAAGCATTCTGCGATATTCGTAATCGCGGAATGATGATCGGAGCTGAACTGTCCGACAAGTATGCCGGTAAGGCCGGCTGCATTCTGCAGGAGTCCCTCGAAAAAGGTTTACTGATATTGCAGGCTGGTAATAACATTGTTCGCCTGCTACCAGCATATACAATCAGCGATGCAGAAATTCAAACCGGTTTAGTACGCCTCCAGCAGGCTATTGAGTGTAGCCTGTCTTATGACCGAAATTCAAAATAAATCGACAGTTTAGACGAGATGGTCAAGTGCCCTACAGTCTTCACTCTGCCAACCGACTGCAATCGTCTGACCGTATTCCAAATTAACATGTCCATGCGCGTTTGGAATTTTGATAACAAAGTCATCGTGTCCACATAGGCTGACCCGAGTTCGAACGTGATCGCCAAGATAAATCACTTCTTCCACATGCGCATTTACGGTATTGGCACAGGTTCCGGAATCGGGATTGACAGTGACTCGCTCAGGGCGAAGTGACAGTGTCGTTGCTGATCCAACACCATCGATATTCACTGCTTTTGCTTTAACAACCTCACCACTCGCTGTCTCAACATCGCATGACCCGTTCATTTCGCCGACGACTTTACCGTGCAGGACATTGTTTTCACCGATAAACTGGGCGACAAACGAATTTTCCGGTTCTTCGTATAACACCCCTGGTGCTGCAAGCTGCTGGATGATGCCGTCATTGAACACTGCAATTCGATTGGACATGGTGAGCGCTTCACCCTGATCGTGCGTCACATAAATGACTGTTACGTTCAAGTTTTCGTGAATGTGCTTGATTTCGTACTGCATCTGCTCTCTGAGTTGCTTGTCCAACGCGCCAAGCGGTTCGTCCATAAGGACTAACTTGGGTTCAAATACCAAGGCCCTGGCAACAGCGACCCGTTGCTGCTGTCCGCCTGATAGCTGACCGGGTAATCGACCGCCAAATTCATTAAGCTGCACCATGGCAAGCGCTTTGCCCACTCGTTCATCAACTTCTGCTGCGGGGAGTTTTCGAACCTTCAATGGAAATGCGAGATTTTCAGCGACCGTCATGTGCGGAAATAGCGCATAGTTCTGAAAAACCATGCCAATTTCACGTTTGTGAGGTGAAACATTGTTGATGGGTACACCATCCAGAAAAATTTCACCGTGGGTTGCGGTCTCAAATCCTGCCAGCATCATGAGGCAGGTGGTTTTACCTGAGCCAGAAGGGCCGAGGAGGGTGACAAATTCCCCCTGTTCAACTGAAAGATTCAGGTTCTTGACGACTAAAGTTTCGCCATCGTAGCTCTTTTGGACGTCTGAAAATTGAACGTATGAATTAATGGTGTCCATTGAAGGTACAGCCTCGTTTGCAACATATTTTTTGAATTTATTGTTGCAAGTATAGATGAAATTACTCGTAATCAAGCGACGAATCGTTGCGCTATTTCATGACCACCATCCCAGAGCATCGTCACTGCAACGGCAAATATGATTAATAGACCGACATATTCGATCCATTTGTATTTGTCTAGCAGATTTGCAATCATGGTTGCTCCGACTACCATCAATACGACTGAAAGCACAAGTCCAAACACCAATATAACAAGATGGTCGCGCGCGATTGCAGCTACGGCAAGGACATTGTCTAGCGACATTGAAACATCTGCCACCAGAATTTGAAACAGAGCTTGCCTGAATGTAATCGTTTCGCCAGTAGCGCTGATTTTTGTGTGTGGATTGGCTTCCTGCCTCTCTTTGCGGCGCATGTCGGACCACAATCGCCAGCACACCCAAAGTAAAAGTAGTCCACCAATAAATAAAAGTCCAGGAATCTTAAGCAACTGCACCGTTAATACTGCAAATATGATTCTTGCAACGACTGCCAAGGCAACGCCAATCGTGATGACTTTCTTGCGTTGTTCCTTGGGTAATCCAGCTGCAACTAAGCCAATTGCAATAGCATTATCACCTGCAAACAGCAAGTCGACGAGAACCACTTGAATAAATACGCTAAGTTCGCTCATGAATACGTCTGTGGGGAAGTGCGGAAAACTTGAATCCGCAAAGTATAGCGTAAGTGTCGATTCAAAAATGGGACGCTCCGACACTTATCTGACAGTTCGTTATGGCATCACGTGGCATTAGGTTTAGAAGTCAAAATGCGACAGCAATGTGCTACCCGCTTTGACGCAGCATTTGTAGCGACCCCAGTAGTTCCAGATATACCGGTCGTTTTCGGCGACTACAGGATATGGCCACTCAGGCTGTCTTCCAAATGTTTCACATCGCTTGCTGTGGTGTGGGAGCAGCATCTGCCAGCGATCTGACTTTTCATCAGCAACCGGTAGCCACTGGCGCCACACCTGCTTTTTGCATTGACCACCCTCATTACTGCGCGGGAAACGTTGCCACTGTCCCCCACTTAAACCGCAAGTATGAGGATTCGAAGCTTTTGGGTTGCCACGCTCAATGTCTTGTTCGGTATGCTTTGCTATTCGACTGGCAATATGACCACTGTTATCTCGAAGAACAACATCGACAGCCCTTTGACTGGCTACCGCTGCGGATTTACCGGCGTGCGTCTGAAGAATGAAACCAGAGCGAGGATAAATTGAACCCCAAGAATGATCTGGCCAAGATCCGATCTCTCTTATTCCTGGAGTAAGCACTTCCTTACGATTTGAATCTGGTGTTCCGCTTCGCCACGCTTTTGCATCACGCAAGGATAAGAAATACGGAAAAAATGGTTGAGAGGCACGACGACATAGAAAACGTTTTGCACTTGGAATTCGAGTAACTGGACTGCCAATGACATCCACTTCGTGAAATTTCAGATCATCCTGCAGTAGGCGAGATGTTCCGGTACCAGTAATACTACCACCCGAGAGAGACGAGACCAAATCGGTCGTGGGATCGAATGAACTTTGCTCGACAACAGGCCAAGGTGAGTGCCCGGTCTGTGCGTAAGATGAAACTACGAAGTCTGGTAAATAGTGAGAAATTCTTGGCGTTGTAACTACCTGACATCCAAAAATAGAACAGCGAAGCCAAATACAGATACCGGATATTTTCCAATCCAAACAATTCGCACTTTGAGACCGAATCACAATTTCCTCTGTCGACAGCGTGTCGCCTCGAATAGTAAGGGGATGCATGCTTTGAGCTACCACCAACAGTGCAATTACAAATTTCACCATAATGATTGCCGCCAGACAGTCAGAATCGAATTGATGTCGATGTCCCCATAAACAAGCAAGTGCTCGTCGACCACTGAAACTGGAAAGGATTTGATTCCGTATCGATCAATTAGTGAGTGCAGTTCAATCTCGGCTTGCAGCGCCAGTTTAATTGATTCGAAATCTCGTTCGATAC
>CAZYSR010000196.1:0-2042 GCA_964649525.1 uncultured Gammaproteobacteria bacterium | reverse complement strand
GACCTTGCTGAACTGAATCCCCTTCATTAACCACAATTCGAGAGTTGTGCGCGTAGACACTTAGAAATTCTTCACTGTGTTTGACGATGATGATGCGGCCAAATCCAATTAGTCCAGATCCTGCATAGACCACCCTCCCCGCCGCCGAAGCAGAGACTGGGGTACCGTTTTCACCCGCAATGTGAATGCCATTCCTTTGATGTTGTGCGGAGAATTGCGAGATAACCTCACCTTGCGTTGGCCAAATCCATTTCGATGGACTGCTTAAATTCTGGGTGGGAACGACGATATTCTTTGCAGGTATTGTCTTGGATGGAGCATCGGAAAACGTTGGCGTGTTTCTGTTCGGCGGGTATAGTCGAATTTCCTGCCCGATCAAGATCGTATCATCCTGATTCATATTGTTCCATCTAGCTACATCTGCAGTGTTGAAACCAGCTTCAAATGCAATTGAATAAAGATTGTCACCTGCCTTGACGATCGTAGTGCGTCCCTTGAATGTGGTGAATGGTTCGGGCCGAATATCGGGATTCGTGTCATATACACTGACACTAGATGGAGTGTCCGATGCACACGCTCCAATCAAGAGTGCGAGCAGTACGATGCTACCAGAAAAAAGCTTAATTGATGGTTGAATAAACAAAGACAAGAACCAATAGCAAACTGAGTATCACCATTGCAGGTCCAGTATATCTTTTCATTATCTTATAAACCGCATCACCCAATAGATAACAGATAGCTGAGACAGCGTAGAATCGGGTAGCTCTGCCAATAATTGAACCTACGAGAAAAGGTATGACGGCCATCGCGAATACTCCGGATGCTATGGTGAATACTTTGTATGGAATCGGTAAAAATCCGGACACCAATACAATCCATATTCCATAGTCTGCATACCATTCGGCCATTGATGAAAAATAACCATCAAGAGCATAAAACTCAATGACACTACGGCCTACAGAGTCATAGAGAAACATACCGATTAGATAGCCAACCAATCCTCCCAAGACTGAGGACAGTGTAGTCAAAAAAGCAAATCGCCAGGCATGAGACTTCTTTGCCAGGGCCATCGGTATGAGAAGCATGTCAGGTGGAATCGGTACCAATACCGCTTCCGTAAAACTAACCCCCGCCAGATATGCCGGGGCGTGACGATGCGAAGCCAACTTTAGCAACCGGTCATAAAACTGATCAATTTTGAGCATGTCGCTTGATCTGATGGTTTCAATTCTTCTGAAGAACTTAGATTGGTCGAATTTGAGTACCCGGAACCTGATTTGGGAAAAAGTCCTCACAAATTCCTTCTCGGTGTACGTCTGCAGTTGCGCAGTGCAAACCTCCACCAAATGAATATGCATTGCGAAACGGAATGGGAATGACCTCAAACCCCAATGAATCAAGTTGCTCCATCTGATTGACTTCCGTTGCTTCTACACAGACTGTTTTGTGATCAAGCACTAGCACATTCATGGACAGCCAAACACTGGAATAACACAGGGGTGGAGGGCGATCATGTGCTGGCCACGCCGCGTCAATAATCTCCCAATCATTTTCCGAAAATATTTTCTTTTGTTCCAGCGGTAGTGCTCGTTCTGGATTATTGATAATTAATCCCGGTCGCAATGGAACAAAGGTCGCATCAATGTGAATTGGATTCGGATCAGTGGGAAAATTCACAGAGTGAACCCTGTGATTTGGAAAATGGCGCTGTAGCCATTGCATGGCCCGTCGATTGGTTGTCAGTCCATGTTGACAAAAAAGATCTTTTCCCAGTCGCAACACATCTGCCGCATCAAAGAGTGGCTCATGTTCTGTCGTAACAAAATCGCAATCTTTCGCTTTCTGAGCCAGATCTTTCTTGGTTATTCCGTCAAAATAGTCCAGTTGATAAGAATCATCTGTAAGCCGCGGCCGTGGAGCCTGTTCCCACTTAAAATTTGGGTCTTCATCAAAATATTGTTGCATCAAGTTGTGGTATGCCAAATATTCCCAAAACCGACAGCGCATCATCATCGCTGCACTCAATATTTCACTTCCAACAG
>CAZYSR010000195.1:0-3332 GCA_964649525.1 uncultured Gammaproteobacteria bacterium | reverse complement strand
AGGGGACATTCCACATAATTGCTGGGCAATTTCTGTATTGACGTTTTCCACTGCGGACAATACGCTTTTCCCCAGATAACGACTTGGAACCTTGTCGCGTAGTTCTAAAGCTTCTCTGATTCCAGTTGATGCTCCCGAAGGTACCGCAGCAGACCCTATGGTGCCGTCATTCAAATAAACTTCGGCTTCCACGGTGGGATTACCGCGCGAATCCAGAATTTGATACCCGCAAACACGTGAGATTGTTGGTGAAGTCACTAGTGCCACTTCCCAATTTGACTAAATTTCAGATATCGTATTTTTAACAACATGATCAATCGCTTTTAAGTCTCCAAGTAACCGTTCTAGCTGAGCCAAAGGCCATGAATTTGGACCATCGCTCGGCGCTGATTCAGGATTAGGATGTGTTTCCATAAAGATGCCCGCAACTCCACATCCTAGAGCTGCGCGCGCCAAAGTCGGAACAAACTCACGTTGTCCGCCCGATTTACCATTGCTACCACCAGGTAACTGCACTGAATGTGTTGCATCAAAAACAACTGGACACCTGGTATTTCGTAGTATCTGAAGTGACCGCATGTCGACCACCAGATTGTTGTACCCGTAACTTGATCCTCTTTCACAGACTAAAATTCGATCGCCACCACCTGCACTCACAGCTTTGTCAACGACATGGACCATTTCCTGCGGTGAAAGAAACTGTGCTTTTTTGATGTTGACCAGTCTCCCGGTTTTAGCAGCCGCTGTGATGAGATCAGTTTGACGGCACAAAAATGCCGGAGTCTGAATCACATCAACGTAATCTGCTGCAGTCGATGCTTCTTCCGGCGAATGAACATCCGTTAATACTTGAACACCAATTTCCTGACGGACTTTTGACAGTATTTCAAGTCCCTGATGAATTCCAGGACCCCGAAATGAATCGATAGATGTACGGTTTGCCTTGTCATATGAGGACTTGTAGACAAATGGTATGTCTAGATTTCGGCAGATATTTCTGATTTCACCTGCAGTATCGAGTGCGAAACCTTCGGACTCGATAACACATGGACCGGAAAACAAAAAAAACGGTTGGTTGTTCCCGACTGGAACTTTGTCAATTATCAAGCGATTGCAGCCCGTTTAGGCATTGGTATGGACGACTTCTTACTTTCCAGTATGGATTCAACGAAATGTGTAAATAAAGGATGTCCTTTACGCGGAGTTGAAGTGAACTCTGGATGAAACTGACATCCAACAAACCATTTGTGTGATGGCAATTCAATCACTTCAACCAGGTCATCCACTGAAACGCCTGAAAACTCCATACCGGCATCTTTAAACCGCTCTCGATAACTGTTATTGAATTCGTAGCGGTGTCGGTGCCGCTCCTTGATTTCGTTTTCCCCATAGATCGAACGTGCCAGTGAGTCATCCGCTAGCTTCGCTTCCTGTGCTCCAAGCCTCAAAGTGCCACCGAGTCCCTCATTTTCCCCTCTCGTTTCTACCTCCCCGGTAAGCGTCTGCCATTCAGTCACCAATGCAATAACTGGGTGAGGAGTGTTGGGGTCAAATTCCGTACTATTGGCGTTCTCCAGATTAAGGACATTACGAGCAAATTCGATGGCGGCTATTTGCATGCCTAGGCAGATTCCCAGATATGGCACATTATTCACCCGAGCATATTCGACAGCGGCAATTTTGCCGTCGGTGCCTCTTTGCCCAAAACCACCTGGAACAACGATCCCATCGGCTTGATCAAGGATTCCAACGCCCTCTTCTTCAACTGATTCTGCATCGATATATTTTATTTCAATGCGAGTACGCGTCCTCATGCCGGCATGTCGGAATGCTTCAGCCAAAGATTTATAGCAATCGGCAATCTCCATATATTTGCCAACAAAAGCTATTTCTAGTGAATCGGTTAAATTGCTGCTTCGGTCAACTACATCATGCCATTCGGATAGATCAATAGAGTCAGCCGTCAAGTTCAATTTATCAACAATCAGACTGTCTACACCCTGTTCGTGAAAGAGTTGTGGAATTGAATAAATATTGTCCACAGTGAGCGCCGATATAACTGAATTTTCTGAAACATTGGTAAACAGTGCAATTTTTTGACGCTCCACATCAGGAATTTCAATTTCAGTACGACATAACAAAATATCAGGCTGGATACCGATGCTGCGCAACTCCTTCACCGAATGCTGAGTTGGTTTGGTTTTGATTTCCCCTGCGTAATCGAGTTTCGGTAGCAAAGTCAGGTGCACAAAAAGCGTGTTTTCTGTACCCAGTTCAATGCGCATCTGACGAATGGTTTCGAGGAATGGGAGTGACTCAATATCACCAACCGTACCACCAATCTCTACAAATACAACTTCGTGGTCACCGGCGCCTTCAAAAATACATGTCTTGATCTCATCGACAATATGCGGAATGACCTGTACTGTTTTCCCCAGGTAGTCGCCCTGTCTTTCTCGGCGAATGACACGTTCGTACACCCTGCCAGTCGTAAAATTGTTCGCCTGGCGCATGGGAACATTAACAAACCTTTCGTAGTGACCTAGATCAAGGTCTGTTTCTGCACCATCATAAGTAACGAACACCTCGCCATGCTGAAACGGGCTCATCGTACCCGGGTCAACATTAATGTACGGGTCGAGTTTGATTAGGGTGACTGATACGTTGCGAGCTTCGAGTAAAGCGGCGAGTGATGCAGATGCGATGCCCTTTCCAAGTGAAGACACCACTCCGCCAGTTACAAATACAAACTTAGGCACTTGTTACTTTGCGCTCAGTCGGATTTCTCAGAGACATGTGTTGAAAGAAGCGAATGAACTTTGCTTCGGACGGAATAATAGGTTACCAGAAAACGCATCAAATTTCCAGACAATTTTCACATTACTTTCGAATTTATTTTGAAGTGAATGCTGGTATGTCTCATATTCTGTCAATTGAAATTGAAATTCCGGGCTCATTATCTACAGCCTTGAATCGACCAGATACTAGCCATGGTACAACTGCGGCTAGTTCATCCTGGCAATAGATCAATGGCAGTTGGTTTCGTTCCCATGGTGGAATTAAGTGCTGTTGAAACAACTTCTTAAGTGAACTTGAATGCGCTCGGTCAGGAAGCACGATGCGCTCGGCTCCTGTTCGAAATCGGACAGTCACACCACCCGCCAACTTCTCTACACTCAAGCCTGATTTCTTGACCAGTTTGGGCACCAACTTTAGACCTGCCTGTTCCAGGATCAATGGTTTGTTCAAATCCCACTCTACTGGATCAGATTTACAGGTGTTTTTTTGCGTGCGTGCAAGATAAAGAACGTTCTGATAACGATAGATACATC
>CAZYSR010000194.1:0-2462 GCA_964649525.1 uncultured Gammaproteobacteria bacterium | reverse complement strand
CGCGTCCTGGATGCATTACTCCCTCCGCCTAGAAAAAAATCAGATGATGACCTGAATGAAGAGCGGGAAGACGGTCCTGGCCGTAAGAAATTGCGTCAAATGCTTCGTGAAGGCACACTTGACAAGCAGGAGATTGACATTGATTTCAATGCGACTGTCGGTGTTGAAATTTTTGGACCTCCAGGGCTCGAAGAAATGACTAATCAGTTACAGAGCATGATGCAGAACATGGGTGGTCAAAAGAGTCGTACGCGCAGGGTTACCGTTAGTCAGGCAATGAGATTGCTAACCGATGAAGAAGCTGAGCGGATGATCAACGATGAGGATATCAAGTTGGAAGCGATCCGAGGTGTAGAAGAGAACGGCATTGTATTTCTGGATGAAATTGACAAAATCGTAGGACGATCTCATAGTCACGGCCCCGATGTTTCGCGTGAAGGGGTGCAGCGTGATCTATTGCCGCTGATTGAGGGATCAACTGTCAGCACCCGGCATGGTATGGTCAAATCGGATCACATACTGTTTATCGCATCAGGTGCGTTTCAGGTTTCCAAACCAGCAGACCTGATTCCCGAATTGCAAGGTCGGTTACCGATTCGAGTGGAACTGGACGCGCTGACCACAGAAGATTTTGTACGGATTTTGACTGAAACCGACAGTTCGCTCACTGAACAGTACACAGAACTCATGAAGACAGAAGGCCTTGACCTTACATTTGAACAGTCTGGTGTAGACACCATCGCTGAATACTCTTGGCGAGTAAATGAGTCGACGGAAAACATCGGTGCCCGCCGTCTGCACACAGTGATGGAACGGTTACTGGAAAAGACATCATTTGAGGCTGCAGACCGAAGCGGTGATTCAGTTGTTGTCGATCAGGAATTTGTTGACAACGAACTAAAGGGATTGGTAGAAGACGAAGAACTTTCCCGCTACATTCTCTGATTTGGTTTTGAAACCGATTTAGAACCAAACACAACTCCCCACTACCTTTGCTGCATTGTGCGGTAGTTTACTGAAGCCTGCGTTAGTCAAATAGAACGCTTACAGCAGCATACTATTTATCTATAAAGAGACTGATTTACCCGCCGGTTCAAATCTCTCTTGAATGATTGGAACTGCCGCTGCAAATACCGTTTACCGTTTCTCAATGATGCGGTTTTTCTGGTGACTTGAAACCTAAAAGTTCGTCATTATTTATAGTCATACTTTGACAGTTGGTGCGAACTTACAACACGGAATTCGAGTTTTCGCGCTAGCAGAAAAGTGCAGTTCGAATTTCGAGTTCGATGGGTCAAACTGATCTGACATGGATGGGTCGATTGTGAATCTTTAACTTAACCCAGTCCACTGAATTTATCGAACAGGACTTGAAAAGTTGAGACAGAGTCTCCATATTGAAATTAGCAATTTACTTAAATAAGTTAATTTCGCAACTTAATTAAATGAGGTAACTTACGTTATGAATGCATTAATTCGCAGCAGTGGAATTAGAAAGTTAAATGACAGCCTGATTTCTTCAGTGATGCAAAATTGGGATGAATTTCTGCCCAGTGCGTACCAGGGACCTTCACTGAATTCTGTCGGCCGATTTCCGGCAGTTGACATCAAGGAAACCGATGCTGAGTATCAGGTTATTGCAGATCTTCCCGGAATTCCCAAAGAGAACATTGAGGTTTCGGTGAAAGAAGATGTGATGAGCTTGACCGTCCATTCGAACGATGAAAAATCGGAAGAATCTGAAGGGCGCGTCATTCGCCAGGAAAGATACCAGGGCACCTTCATGCGTTCTTTCAAGTTGAATGATCTGGTTGACGACGAAAATATTCAGGCAGCTTACAAGGATGGTGTTTTGACTATCTCTGTTCCGAAAAAGGAACCGGTGCAGCCCAGACAAATTGAAGTTGCCATTCACTAATTACTAAAAGTCTACTCCTTCTTATTGTTGATTTGTGGTATTTAGCGGTCGGCTCAAAGTCGACCGCTATTTTTCTGTAAAATCAATCTAATCTACGAGTCAGAATTTAATTTCTGACTAACAATTCCAACTCCCTGACACAAGCATCATGTTTCTGAATTGATTCAGAAACGTCGGCAACTGAAAATGATTTCAAATCAAAAGCCCAAAGGAAAAAAATCTGCAGAAGTTCTGCTTGAAGGTCTGCCGTACATTCTCCAATTTCGGGGAAAGATCATCGTTGTCAAGTACGGCGGCAATGCGATGCAATCGAAGGAGCTGCAAGAAGCATTCTGCCGCGATATTGTGATGATGAAAAGTGTTGGTTTGAACCCCATCATTGTGCATGGAGGCGGACCTCAAATCAGTAAAGCAATTGAACAAGCTGGCCTTCAATCAAATTTTGTTCAGGGGTTGAGAATCACTGATCGACAGACTATGGATATTGTCGAAAGGGTAGTGATTGATGAAATTAATCATGAATTGGTTCAGATGATTTCCGATC
>CAZYSR010000193.1:0-3303 GCA_964649525.1 uncultured Gammaproteobacteria bacterium | reverse complement strand
GTCAAGCAGTCAACGCCATTCGGTTTGCCGTTTCAGGCGGAAATGCTCACTGTCTATATGGCCAGACAGTTGAGTATTGATTTGGTTGAACATATTGCTAAGCAGCGCGATCAGGTACGGTCAGTAGGGTTGTCGAGAGATTTAAAGCGAGCAGTTGGAGTCGGTAATGCAACTGGACTTGGAATGGCACCGTTTCTGATTGGTCATCCTCAACTGATTGGCCAATGGATAAAGACTCGGGAGGCTGCAATTGTGGTAGCAAAATCGAGATTAAAAGTGACACGTCAGAAATTGAATCAATTTAAGAAATTAATTGAACGGGTCGAAGGACACTTGGAGCAGTGGCAGACCGAAGATCCAAGGCAGGCAGAACGAATTTTGGTACTAAAAGAGGAAGTTACAAGAATCAAAACAGAGTTGAGTCAGTTAAATGATGGTCAAGCAGCCTGGCAACAGCTTACAGAATGGGCACTGGAAAATACCAGTATGGAGTGTCAGGAATTGCTGAATAGTTTGATACTTGAAATTTATCCAAATGAAATCAATGAACTTGAAAACATGATGGGGGTCGATGAGTACATTCATTTTGATCCATCCATGGGACTGAAAGAACTAAAGAACCGTATTGAAATGCGCTACGCGTGGGCACTAGAGGTGGATTTTGAACATCCGGATTCCCAACATTATTTTTGGTACGTTTCACAGGAAAAAGAAGAACCAAGATTAGGTAAACGCTATCTGGAACCCGGCTGTGAGTTAGAAATGAAGGTTGGAATTGCTAGAGATGTCAACGCTTTGTACGAGACCATCCGTAATCTCGAATCAGATGACAAATGCTCATCAGTTGCTGACTTATTGCGTCTGCATCCAAAATTTCGACATATCGTTTCTCGCATACAGTCCCTTACAGACTTCGAATATGGAGAGATTCAGAATAACCTGCTAGGTAGGGAATGTCTGCCTATCGATCTGCTTCGCTGCAAGCTTGCAATCTTCGGGGCGACAAGATTCGATCCGAAATCCAATCTCTGGACTCGGATCACGCTGTTTCAGGGTGCACCTCTGCTCGATGAAATCGATCGTGATTTTGCGGACGATTGGGCCTTCCCTGTAGTACCAGTGACAACCTCTGCGGCCGCCTCATCCTGATGAGCGAGATTAAAACTACGGTACAGCTTTCAAACAGTGAATGTTGTACCCTGACCAGGCGCGTTCTATCGGCACTTGGAATCCCACCAGGTGCTGATATCGAAATTGGCAATGCACTGGTTTGGCTCGCGGCAACAGACACTGTTCCATTGAGATTTCTGGCGAATCTACTGCCTGAATTGCAACGTGAACCCGAAACTGAAAGCCTCAAAATTCTTTCTTTAATTGAAACTCTTGATCGGCTTGCTGCAGGTGCCGGTTCCTTGGCTAAAGCCTGTACCGCGAGAGTAAAGAACTCAAAGGAAATCGCTTTGCTTTTGCCGCTTGTACTAGCTAGGTCTAATTTAGATCTCTGTTTTCTATTGCAACTGCCCAAGTCTCGAATCGTCATCGAAAATGGGGAAATCTGGACAGCTGAAGAGTTGTTCTGGACTCGCAATTGGCAGGACTCTAGAGAGGTTTTGGTCGTGTGTGTGCCCAATCAATTGTCTATTGATTTATCTTTGTTTGATAAGACTGGACTCAATTGGCACTTCAGCCAGTCAAAGCTTCAGAGCTTAAGCTCTCGGCGAATCAATATCGACTCTGAAAGCTTGCAGACATTGAAAAAAAAGGCGGCGGAGTCGTTTGTACCAAACAGTGACCTGTCAAGACGCAGCGGTGCAGGAGCAGAAGTAGACGACAACGATTGATTCGCTGATCAGTCGCTTACCTTTTCCCAAGAATCATATCAGCCGCTTTCTCAGCGATTGCAAACGTTGGTGCATTGGTATTTCCCGAGGTGATCACGGGCATAATCGACGCATCCACGACCCGCAAGCCATTTATACCGTGAACCTTGAGCGTTGAATCGACAACTGCCATTGGGTCTGAAACTGGTCCCATTTTGCATGTTCCTACTGGGTGATATATAGTTTCGCCAATACTTCTAGCACAATCGAGCAGTTCTTCGTCGGTTTGCACCTGATTCCCCGGTAACACCTCTTCCTCGACAAATTGCGACATTGCCTTGCTGTTTGCAATGGCTCTGGACACTTTCATCGCATTGACCGTGGTCACCTGGTCTTCCTCAGTGGCTAGGTAGTTTGGATGGATGGTGATGTAGTCCTGGGGATTGGCTGATCTTAGTTGAAGGTTCCCGCGACTGGTCGGCCGAAGTTGTGTAACAGAAGACGTAATGCCTGAGTAGTCATGAACGCCTTGACCAGGACTGTCGGAACTTAGCGGCTGAAAATGGAATTGGATGTCTGGGCGTTTGATATGTGGCAAGGATCCTGTAAATATGCCAATTTGACTTGCCGCCATGCTCATTGGTCCGGTACGAAACGCAAAATACTGCATACCAATTAGCATTTTGTAAATTGGATTTCGAATTTCATCATTGAGTGTCTTAACTGAACAGCGATACACTGATCGAATTTGAAGGTGATCGTGCAGGTTCTCGCCAACACCGGGCAGGTTGTGTTTGACAGGGATTTGGAATTCTCGCAGATGATCGGGATTTCCGACGCCCGACAGCATCAGCAGCTGTGGAGAATTGATCGCACCAGCACTAAGGATGACTTCACGATTGGCACGGACAGTGAAATTTCTGCCATCTTGCTGATATTCCACAGCCGATGCACGATTTTCATCGATAACAATTCGACCTGTCAGCGCTTTGGTGACGACTTTCAGATTAGATCGGTTTGAAACGGGTTTCAAGTAGCCAACGGCTGAGCTGCATCGCCTGCCTTTCCATGCAGTCAACTGATAATACCCAACACCTTCCTGTGTTGCGCCATTGAAATCGTCGTTGTGAGGAATACCAATTTCCTCAGCGCCATTGATAAATGCATCACCGACTGCTCGACGAATTCGCATATCAGACACTTTCAACATTCCATTCTGACCGTGATACTCGTCGGCGCCGCGCTCTTGGTGCTCACATTTGATGAAGTAGGGTAGCATATGTTCATACGACCAACCAAGGTTGCCAGCATTCTCCCAGTCATCGTAATCTTCCTTTTGGCCGCGGACATAGAGTAGACCGTTAATCGAACTTGAGCCGCCGAGTACTTTGCCTCGCGGCCATTTAACCGACCGATTATTCAATCCTGGATCAGGTTCGGTGTTGTAGCACCAGTCTGTTGCCGGATTGTGCATCGTCTTGAA
>CAZYSR010000192.1:0-1869 GCA_964649525.1 uncultured Gammaproteobacteria bacterium | reverse complement strand
TCATCGAACCACTTAATGACATCCTTGTGCTTGGTACCGTTGACCGGGTCACCACCAATACCCACACAAGTAGACTGACCGATGCCCAATTTTCTCAACTGACCGACAACCTCGTACGTTAGAGTGCCGGAACGGGACACCACACCGACTCGACCCTTCTGATGAATATAACCCGGCATTATTCCAATTTTAATTTCGTCTGGTGTGATTACTCCAGGGCAATTCGGACCTACAAGAATCGTGCTGCCCGACTCCATTTTGCGGCGCGTTTTAATCATGTCAGATACCGGAATGCCTTCCGTGATGCATATGACGAGTTCCAGTTCCGCTTCAACCGCTTCGTCAATTGCGGCGGCTGCGAACGGCGGTGGTACATAGATAACGGATGCTGTTGCACCGGTCTCCCGTTTGGCTTCTGCAACTGAATCATAAACTGGGATGCCATCAACATCCTGTCCGCCTCGACCAGGAGTCACACCAGCAACAAATGCCGCTTCACCGTTTGCATAAGCTCGGCAGTTGCCTGTATGAAAGCGGCCGGTCTTGCCCGTCATACCTTGCGTGATCACGCGAGTGTTCCGGTTGATCAAAATCGACATTTCGTTAACTCCTGGCAGCCTGTACGACTTTGGCGGCGGCATCATCCATATCGTCTGCTACTGTCAAAGTTAATCCCGACTCTGCGAGGATGCGTCGTCCGGTTTCAACGTTGGTTCCTTCCAGACGCACAACCACCGGCACATTGGAATCGATCTGCTTCAGCGCAGTCACCAGACCTTCAGCTATCACATCGCATCGCATAATGCCTCCAAAAATGTTCACAAGTACAGCCTCGACCTGCTTGTTTCGAAGCATGATTTTAAACGCTGCAACAACCTGTTCAGTTGTCGCACCACCGCCTATATCCAGAAAGTTGGCGGGCTCCCCATCATACAGTTTGATGATGTCCATGGTTGCCATGGCCAACCCTGCACCGTTCACCAGACAACCGATATTGCCATCAAGTGAAATGTAAGACAGACCGGCATCCGAGGCTTCGATTTCCGCTGGTGATTCTTCATCAAGATCTCGGTATTTAACGATGTCGGAATGACGAAATAGCGCACTCTCATCAAAGGTCATCTTTGCATCCAAAGCAATCACATCGCCTGATGTCGTCACGACCAGGGGGTTAATTTCAGCAAGTGATGCATCATTGTCCCAAAAGGCGCGGTAAAGTGCCTGAAGAAATCCAGCGGCTTTTTCAATCAATGGTTCAGGTACACCTGCAAAGCGTGCTGCAGCACTTGCATCCTCAGTGGTCAACCCGACTTCGGGATCAATTTGGGTTTTCAGAATTTTTTCTGGAGTCGCCGCTGCAACTTCCTCGATTTCCATGCCCCCTTCTGGGCTGATCATCAAGACAACCCGTTGCGAACCCCGGTCTACAACCAACCCCGCATAGATTTCCGATTGAATTCCGATGCCTTCTTCGATCAGCAGTTTTCGCACGATTTGACCTTCTGGTCCGGTTTGTGGGGTAACCAGGGGCTGATGTAAGATTTCCTGGGCGGCGTCGAATGCATCTTCCTCGGATTGAACAACACGCACTCCACCACCTTTGCCGCGGCCGCCAGCATGAATTTGAGCCTTGACGACCCAAACACTTCCTCCGAGTTGTTTCAAAGCTTGTGGAACCTCATCCAGCGAATGACAAACCACACCTCTCGGCGTTTCGACTTCACAGTTTCGCAGAATCTCTTTGGCCTGAAATTCGTGTACTTTCACGATAGCTCCCTGTAATTCGATTGGAGTTGATGGTTGAAAACAACAAAAATGTGTAGATTCGATTAACGAACTGCGGGTCGAACAGTCGTTCCGATGTCAACG
>CAZYSR010000191.1:0-9482 GCA_964649525.1 uncultured Gammaproteobacteria bacterium | reverse complement strand
CGCAAGTGGCCAGACACTCTGGAAGTTCAGATCAACACCCGTAAAGTTCAGGCGCGCTGGGGAGATGATGAATATCTTGATCAGTTCGGTACACCGTTTACGATGCCAATTGAAGTCACTCAGAAGTTGCCCCTGTTAAGCGGTCCCAGAAGTGCTGCGCCGGAAATACTGGAAGCGTACGACAGCTGGAAAGAACCCGCCAAGAAAGTAGGGCTTGAAATCAAGTCGATCAAACTGTCCGGTCGAGGCAGTTGGGAGGTACTTGTCAGCCCGCTTGGCAGTACCGGCACCCTTGAACAAGTCGCCAGCGATCCGGAACCAATCAAGGTAATCATGGGAAGTGCAGAAGTCAAGGACAGATCAAACCGTTTTCTCAAGTTGTACGCTGACATTTTTCGACCGGTATCGGAAATGGTTGCAACCGTTGACTTACGCTATCGAGACGGTGTGTCAGTTACATGGAAGGGAACACCTCCGAAAATTCAAGGAACCCAGACCATTTTGAATACCGAAAACGCTAAATCATGAGAGCAAATAGACAAAACATTGAAGACCGCACCATTGTAGGACTGGACATCGGAACTTCAACCGTAACCTTTGTTGTGTGCATGCAGCATGACGAAGGAATTGAAGTCATCGGCATTGGCGACAGTCCGACAGAAGGAATGCAGCGTGGCATGGTGTCTAACATCGAAGCGCTGGTCGAGTCAATTGAGAGCGCTAAAGCGAAGGCATCGAGCATGTGTATGCGCGAAATTGACAGGGTGATAGTCGGCGTGACAGGTTCTCACATTCGAGGAAACAACTCACACGGTGTTGTCGCAATTCGGGGTAATGAAGTTACTATCGATGACATTGATCGAGTTACGGAAGCCGCGCAAGCTGTGCCGATCTCTAGCGGTGAAAAACTGCTCCATATCCTGTCGCAGCAGTACATCGTTGATGGTCAGACGGGTATCCGACACCCACTTGGAATGTGTGGCGTCCGGCTGGAAGCCAAAGTTCATGTGGTCACTGGCAGTGTGAGTTCCATCGAAAACCTTTTCAAGTGTGTTCGATCGTGTAACCTTCAGGTGACCAACGTCATCATTAATCATATTGCTTCTGGTCAGGCAGTATTGTCTGAGGACGAGAAGGCGCTCGGAGTTGCTTTGCTGGACATTGGCCACGGCACAACGGACTTTGCCGTCTATAGCGAAGGGTCGATTGTCCACTCCGCAACCTTTACGACTGCCGGATCAATGATTACGCAGGACATAGCGGTCCATTTGCACACCTCACAACAGGAAGCCAATCGTATCAAGCAAACCTACGGTGGTGCATATTCGAGTTCAGTCGACTACAGCGAATCATTTGAATTGACGATTATCGGTGAACACCGCGCGAGGAAAGCAAGCCGTAAATACCTAGCTGAGGTAATTGAAGCTCGATTGACTGAAATCTTTCGTTTGGTGAAAGAAGAACTCAAACAGTCTGGAAAAATTGATCTGATTCGTTCGGGACTGGTACTGACCGGTGGTACCTCCAAGCTTATTGACATTGAAAAACTGGCAACTACGATTTTGGGTATTCCAGTACGCCTGGGTACGACAAACTACTCAGGTGAGATGTGTGAACTAGTCGGTGACCCCTCGTTCGCGACTGGACTGGGCCTATGTGAGTATGGCTCCTTGATTCAGGAGATGGAAACTGACTTGATCGGCCAAAGAAATATCAGAAATCTGCCTGGAAATACGGCGAACAGGGCAGCGAGTTTTGTACGCAAGCTGTTCATGCGAGAGGACGATGACCTGTTGCAGCCATCTAAATGACCGATTTACATGTAGTTCTGTAGTAGTCAAACGGGGCTGACAGTGTGAGGTCATTAAGACGATTAGTGAATAAATAAGGTTTTTTACAATGAGGAGATTTTAACAATGGAATTTACAAAAAAGAGATTTGTACTGCAAACGCAAAGTGAGTTTCATCATGACGCCAGGATCAAGGTTGTTGGAATCGGTGGCGGCGGTAGCAATGCTGTCGATTACATGGTTCCAGAACTGATTGAAGATGTTGAGTGTTATGTTGCAAATACTGATGCTCAGGCATTGACGAAGTCGAAGACCGTTAATAAACTGCAATTTGGTACTAACACAACCAAGGGAAGAGGTGCGGGATTTAACCCGCAAAGAGGCCGCGATGCGGCAATGGAAGATTACCAAAATTTTATTGACTTTATTGGTGAAGCCGAAATGGTGTTCATCACCGCGGGTTTAGGCGGAGGTACCGGTACCGGCGCTGCACCGGTCTTTGCTCGGGCAATCAAAGAGCACGATCCAGAGATACTCGTCGTTGCAGTTGTAACGATCCCGTTTTCTTTTGAAGGTGCACGTCGCATGGAGTATGCGCAAGCTGGTGCGAGTGAATTGAGAGATTCAGTTGACTCAATCATCACCATTGCCAATGACAAAATTCTGTTGGGCGACATTCCTTTATCTGATGCTTACGGGTCTGCGAACAACGTACTATTGAACGCAGTACGAGGCATATCAGATTTAATTGTTCGTACGGGATTCATCAATGTTGATTTTGCAGACGTGAAAACAATCATGTCAGAAGAAGGTTTGGCGATGATGGCGCATGGCTGTGCCAGCGGTGAAGATCGGGCACAGAAAGTGGCGCAAAGCGTTCTGACCCATCCGTTGCTGGAAGGTATCGAACTATCTAATGCGAAGGGACTATTAGTCAATGTAACTGCGAGTTCGAATATTTCGGCCAATGAGTACAAGCAAATCGGAGAAATGATTCAGAACGCCGCGTCAAAAGCTGAGTCCATTGTTTCAGGGTTGGTCTTTGATGATGAAATTGGTGACGAAGTTCGGGTCACAATTGTAGCCAGTGGGCTGACGCTACCCGAAGATGGAAGTCTTGGTGCAGTGGAGAATTCGGAGCATGACGAAGACCTATCGATAGAAGAGGTGCGTGATGAATTCGACCACTTTTACATGGAAAATGAAGTGGTAGAAGAGGACGCTGTGACAAGCCCGTTTCTTGACGAAGCCGAAGATGATCAGGAAGAAAATATCCTGGAAATGAGCCACGTGCCAAGCATCTTGAAAAATCGTGGAAATTTAAGACCCGAAAAGCAATTGAACGGATCAGCAGGAACATAATAGCAGTAGTTAATATTTAGTTAGGTATGATTCGGTGCAAATCGCTCAGAATATGCCAAATTGAGCAAATTTAAGCAGAATCAATGAGGGGTTTGTCATCACCTGCGATTGTTTTGTCGATACAATATCGCAAGTTTAACTACTTGTTGGTGGAGGATATTCGTCGAGCATTCGAAAAAATTGAATTCGATGCAATATGTCACGTAAATTTGAGCTTAACGATGGCTTAACTGCAGCCGGTTGCCGAATAATAAAAAAACTGCATAATTGTAAAAAGAAAAATCTACAATGTGTTGGGATTTGTATACAATATATATATCCCGCACTAGGAACATATCTGGTATATAGAATATGATCAGGCAGAGAACCTTAAAAAATGAAATAACAGGCGCAGGTGTCGGACTTCATAAGGGTGTGAAGATTCAGATGAAACTGAAACCAGCACCCGTTAATACAGGAATAGTATTTCGGAGAACTGATCTCAATCCAGTTGTAGAGATTCCAGCCTGTGTCGAAAATGTCTCCTGTACCCGGTTATCTACCACGATTGGCGTTAATGGCGCCGAGGTTTCTACAGTCGAACATTTGATGTCAGCGTTTGCAGGTTTGGGCGTTGACAATGCTTATGTTGATGTGACAGCGGGCGAGGTTCCAATTATGGACGGCAGTTCGCATCCTTTCGTATTTTTGATGGAAGCCGGTGGCCTTGAACTGCAATCCGCTCCCAAGAAGTTCATTCGTATCAAGAAAGCCGTGACCGTTCAGGAAGGCGATATGTGGGCAAAATTAGAGCCCTACCACGGATTTAAAATTTCTTTCACCATCGACTTTGATCACCCTGTGATCAAAAACTCCAATCAGAGAGTCGAAGTTGACTTTGCGACTGCATCCTACAAAAACTATATTTCGCGAGCTCGAACGTTTGGGTTTGTGTCCGAGTTAGAAAATTTACATTCAAAGGGTTTGGCGCGAGGCGCCAGCATTAGAAATGCGGTTGTGATGAATGATTACCATGTGATGAACGAAGATCAGTTGCGCTACGAAGACGAGTGCGCCCGTCACAAAGTGCTTGACGCAATTGGAGATATTTATCTATTAGGTCACCCCTTGATTGGTTCTTTCTCTGCTCACAAGTCAGGCCACTATCTGAACAACCAGTTGTTGGTTGCCCTGAAGCAGGACGAAACTGCTTGGGAACTGATTGATTACGAACGATACGAAGATATGCCGTCATCAATTCTTCGGCTGGACCCAGCAATCGCCTAAATCCAGATCAATTTCAAACAAACAAAAAAACCGCTTCATTGAAGCGGTTTTTTTTTGATTTTACGGTGCTCACATTTTTGTAGCACAGTATGTTTTGGGAGAATCGTGTTGCATTGCCTACGACACTTGAAGTAAAACTGTTATATTCAAAGTAATCTATCCGTCTAGTTCAGGAAATTGATATGAGTGCAGAAGAAAATAACAAATCAACTCTGGAAAAATCACGTAAGCGTGTCAAAAAATCAGTTTATGAAAGTGAACTGTTTCGAATGCAGTTGGAACTTGTAAAGATGCAGGAATGGGTGAAAGAAAGCGGTCTTAAAGTCGTGGTCATATTTGAAGGACGCGATGCTGCTGGAAAGGGTGGCGTAATTAAGCGAATTACTCAGCATCTGAGTCCCAGAATTTGTCGCGTAGCGGCATTACCCGCACCGACAGAACGCGAGAAGACACAATGGTATTTCCAACGGTATTGCGGTCATCTGCCCGCTGCAGGCGAAATTGTTTTGTTTGATCGAAGCTGGTACAACCGGGCTGGCGTTGAACGTGTCATGGGTTTTTGTACGGATGAGGAATATCGCGAATTCATGCGAAGCTGTCCAGAATTTGAACGGATGCTTGTCAGGTCTGGGATAAATCTAATCAAGTATTGGTTCTCGGTATCCGACGAAGAGCAGGAAAAGCGCTTTCAAAGTAGACTGCTTGAGCCGCACAAGCGATGGAAACTATCACCAATGGACCTGGAATCGCGAACTCGTTGGCTGGAATATTCGAAGGCGAAAGATCAAATGTTCGCTCACACAGATATCAAGCAAGCTCCTTGGTATGTTGTTAATGCAGATGATAAACGACACGCCAGACTTAATTGTATTCGTCATTTCTTGACCATGGTTCCGTATGAAGATCTGACTCCAGAGCCGATAAGTCTGCCCGAACGGGTGGAAGGTCTAGGTTATGTTCGACCGCCAATGTCTGATCAAACCTTCATTCCCGAATTCTACCCCAATAATGATGAATCTTAGATGAGTTCGTCGGGCACCTGAAACAATTGATGATTTTCTGAAAATGGTGCGCTGATTGGGTTGAGCCTTAGCTATTGCAGATCGTTCTCTGATTGACATCCGTACTGGCGATTTTGCAAACGGGTAGTCTGTCATTGCCATCACGACGTTCGAATACCGTTGTTTCGCATGTAGTTGCCAGTTCCTCCCGGACCGTTAACTTCTCAGACTTCAACGACCTCACACCCCAGAATAGACAAATGCTCGGGATGCGAATTGCGGTACATTGTCAACCCTTCCAGAACGCTGCGAGAGGCCATTTCGTCTGATTGAGAACGAGGTACTGTTCAACGAACTTCTATTGAATCAAGAATCTCCTAGAGAGTCAGGGCTGATTCAGATTCATTGTGCCAGCATCGGTAAGCATCAAGACGGTATTAAAAAATTCAGCTACAAACTCTGATCGACTATTTACCCCGGCTTTTGAATAAATCGAGGTTGCTTGTAGTCGAGTTGTGCTTTCTTTGACACCGCGTAATTTTGCAATTTCAGAAAACCGATGTCCCTTGATTATCAACCAGGCGATTTCTTGCTCTGTGGGTGTCATTTTCCACTCAGCCATCTGCTGATTCAGAATTTGGACGAGATTTTTGGAATAAACATAGTTTTTCTGTTCCTCCCAATATAAACGAGCTCGAATTATGAGTACATAACGTACTCCAGCTATCACAGCTATGGACAATCCGGTATACGTAAAAAGCTCGAACGTGAATTGTGCAGTACCGAATCCACCTTCATAAATTAAGCCAGAGACAATGTCATAAATGAAATAAACAATGCAGATGAACATTCCCAGAAATAATGGTACTGACTGCTTCAAGATAGGTTTAGGTGTCTGACTTAATGGCATCTTGTGATAGTTCTTTTGAGTATTCATCAATTAATTTACTCTTGTATGTTTCCAATTCAAACATGGTATACATACCAATATAGACATAATATACATACCAAATCAGACATGGTATACAAAGTCAAGTTTCAACGCCACGGTATTTTTTTCTAGTGCTCAACAAATGTTCTAATCAATATGGAGTTCGTTATAAGTTACCCGAATTGGTGGAAGTTAGTACAAATGTTAGGAAGCAGCGATTCCGCAATGCGATCTTTTCTTATCACCAAAGCCAGTGCCTAAGTACAATGCCATACCTCGTGTTAGAATTTGCGGGACACACCAGAAGCTTACATCAATGACTTAAGTCGCCACTTGTTTATGTTGGCAAAAGACATTGTGCAGAGAAGCAAATTGCTAGCGACATTCCTCAATAGACACTTCTAAAAAATTTGGGGTCTCTTAAGCTTTAATAAATTCCTGTTTAGGTCTTAAATTGGTGACAGCACAGTTTGCTGAATTCGCTGTTTCAGCAAGATTGACGCCGACAATGGTTGATGCCGCACGATGGGCAATTGTCGACTGTTTCGCTGTCATCCTGGCAGGAGCCAGCGGTGAAGTTGCTGTTCGAGTCGCTGACGGACTTGTCGTCGATTGTCAAGGCACAGTACCAGTTTATGGTTCCAGCCGACAAACCTCACCAGGCTTGGCAGCTTTGATAAATGCTGTTGCCGGGCACGCCTACGACTTGGACGACTGGGAAGCTGTGGCCAATACCCATCCAACCGTCGTTTTGCTACCTGCGTTGCTTGCGGTGTCATACAACAGACAGGTTTCCGGACAGCAATTGCTGATTGCATATGCGGTTGGCTTTGAGTTAATCGCTCGCCTAGGCGAGGCCTTAACTTTGGATCACTATAACCGGGGATTTCACTCAACCGCAACCATTGGATCAATTGGCTGCGCAGCAGCAGTTGCAAAACTGCTTGATCTTGACGTACAGACTACCGCCAACGCGTTGTCCATCGCAGCGACCCAGGCATCGGGATTTACCTTGCAATTTGGTACTAATGTCAAACCATTGCAGGCAGGATTTGCTGCGAGAACCGGTGTTGAAGCGGCCTTGCTTGCCAAAGCGGGTATCACTGCAAATACTGACATCATTGAAGATGAACGGGGTTTCGCTGGTCTTTTCGGAATTGCTGGACGGCCCATGTCAAATCTGGGTGATTCGTGGGCTTTAGTTGAGCACGGAATCGCGCTGAAACTATGGCCAACCTGTTCCTATGCACACCGACTCATGACGGCTGCAATCGAACTAAGGCCCAATGTCATTGATCACATTCACAGCATTGTTTCAATTGAAGCAACCTTGCCCGATTTTCATAAACGCATTCTTCCATTTGACAAACCAACGAAAACTGAGGAAGCGCTGTTCTCAGTCCCAGCATGTATTGCCAAAATTCTGTCGGACGGTGATTTGAATCTGGAGGATCTAGCAGCTAAATTTTGGGAAAGACCACCGGTAAAAAAACTGATTCAGTTGGTGAACGTCAATACAGAGCCTGCGAAAAATGCAAACTTAAATGTAGACCCTGAACAGCCTGACCGATTGCGGATAGTTATGGAACACGAGGAGGTTGAAACAACTTGTGATTTTCCGTTAGGTGCCCCATCAAATCCGATTAGCGAAGCTCAACTCGCCAAAAAGTTTATAGATTGCTCCGGTCTGACTAGGGACGAATTCGACCGGTTTCTGGAGTGGCCTACATGCGACAACGTCAATGAGTTGTTCACAACCGATGTAGCCTAGAGTTGCAGATGCCGATTGACAGGTTTCTTGCAAATATGCTTAAAATTACTAGCCTGCCAATGCCCCCATCATTTCTTCTCTGCACTAATTCGGCTCAAACGCAGAAAGGTTTCTTTGGTTTCCGGGTTGGAAGCATTCTTTGCAATTTCAACGAAGACTTGACCCAGCCCTGCAGGTAGCAATTGCGCTTCAGGTTCTTCCGTAACGGCTTTTTTCTTGCGCAGCGAATTTCGTTTCCTTTCAACAGCAACGCGTATTGCTATCTCTTCGAGGCCTTCGTAACCACACTGAATCATCTGAGAAAGTATGGTTGATTGACTATTGATGAGTGCGTGTGCCCAAGTTGGAGAATTCACGGTTACAGAGAGTGAGTTCCCCTCAATTTGCAACTTGGTGGTGTTGTCAGCGATGTTCTGCCCGGCTGCTTTTTTCCAATGACTAAATATTGTGGTCTCAGTAAATGATTCCGGCGCGCTCGGCATCTCAACTCTGGTGAGAAAGTCAGACAGTTTTGAGTAGTTGGAATCTGACATGGAAGTCAACTTGGATAGGATTTGCTGGAATCAAAAAAACGGGTCAACATTCAATAAAATATTGGACTGCACAAGTTGTTTATCCGTAACTAGTCCCTATTTTATGTTGTACCGGGACTGTCTGAGAATCTGTACAGGAACTGGCAACAGACTGCACCTAAACAAGTTCAAAGTACTGCTCTTGCTTGTTGAGTCAACCACAAGATAAAAATTATTCAATTCGTCTGCTAACCGATATTGTTCTGCTCACCGGTCATCGACTGTAACTTTAGCTATTCCATCGCCGCAATACCTGATTTTTTATGTTAGCTAACACCCTGTCCAAAGTTTTTGGTAGCCGTAATGAAAGGCTGATCAAAGGGATGTCCAAGACAGTTGGCATCATCAACGGTCTTGAACCTCAGATGCAGGCATTATCCGATGCCGAACTGGCTGCCAAGACACCTGAATTCAAAAATAAGTTTACCGAAGGTGTTACGGTTGAGCAACTTTTGCCTGAAGCGTTTGCAGTAGTTAGAGAGGCGTCATGTCGAACCCTTAAGCTACGCCACTTTGATGTACAGATGATCGGTGGAATGGTATTACATGAAGGCAAAATTGCAGAGATGCGCACAGGTGAAGGCAAAACACTGGTTGCGACCTTGCCGGTTTATCTCAATGCAATCGCCGGTCACTCGGTTCACATCGTTACGGTGAATGATTATCTGGCGCGCCGAGATGCCGCATGGATGGGAGAAATTTACGACTTTCTCGGAATTTCAGTAGGCGTGGTTGTTCCAGATATGAGCCATCTCGACAAACAGGCAGCCTATGCATGTGACGTAGTCT
>CAZYSR010000190.1:0-5698 GCA_964649525.1 uncultured Gammaproteobacteria bacterium | reverse complement strand
TCCGATAGAAGAACGTGCGCGCCCTCGTGTGATCCTAAGTGGTGATCTACCGTCGCCGCTTGCAATGCCCAAAGGGTGTGTATTTGAAAGTCGATGTCCTGAAGCACGCAAGGAATGCGCTTGTATCCAGCCCAAACCTGAGCTCTACCGAACAGGACATCAAGTGGCTTGCCCATTCCAATTCACAGAAGCAGGTATCAGCTAATTTCTAAAAATATTCAATCTTCCGAAAGTGAAATATAGATCTCGATATATCGAGAATACACATGTTATCGAACATATTAGGCAGGCTGATCGATAGTGAAATCAAAATTATAAGAATTCGTTAACTACTCCATCATTTCATCTTTACGCCGTAGGGTCTTCGGAGGAGATTAGACCCTTGGCGACTTCTCAACGCGCTTCAATGGCAGATTTTTTTCATTGACTCGGTAGGAATATCGCTGGATACATGCACATTTGGCACTACTTGAACTTTAAGGAAACTTGGCGGGTAAATTCACCGCCAAGCATTCCTTAATTTCCGAGTCAGGCTGATTGACTTGCTAAACCAGCTGAATTAAGCCGGAGTGAAATACCGAAGCAACGGGAGCCCGTCAGGACGAAATGCCGGATTGACGGTATTCCGATAAATAACAGGCGTCGCCTCATGCGTGATGAATCGGTATGCTCCGCTTTCTTCCATCAGGTCTTGCAACCTCTGATACATTTCACCCCTTTTCACTGTATCAGTTTCCGCTTTTGCCATCGATTCAAGTCTATCAAACTCTTCGTTGCTGAATCGTTCCCAATTCCAAATACCTTTCTGACTGGTAACGAACCATGCTGTCGCATAGGATGGGTCCGGTCCCATTGAATATCGATTCAGAATCAACTGAATGTTCTTGTATTGCTCGCCGGCATTTTGATCTCCAAGTGACCAGAACGCGCCCGACTCGTGAAGGTTAACTTCAACGTCAATTCCTGCTTGAGCGCATGTGGCCTGAATCACCTGAGCTGTAGTCACGTTGGCTGCCTTGTTCAGAATGTCCAATGTGACACTAGCACCTCCTTCCATTCCAGCCATCGCGAGCAGTTCCTTCGCTTTATCAAGATTCGCCTGTGGAGGCACCATGCTTTGTGGACGGTGCCCCAACAGTCCGGGAGCAATAATTCCAGTTGCTGCTTCTGCAGCGCCGAAATACGAAGCCTCAAGGATGGACGGGACGTCAATACAATGCTGAATCGCTTTTCTCAGGTTTGCATTGGACATCTTTTCGTTTTCCACGTTCATACCTACCCACACGTAGTACAACGATGGATATTCTGAGACTGTGGAGTCAGCAGGAGGAGATTCCTTCAGGCTTGCCACAGAACTCAGTGACACCCTCGTATAGTCGAGATCACCGGACTCGAATGCAATTTGAGCGGTATTCTCATCATCAATCGGCAAAATATGAATTTCATCAAAAGGAGCGTGACCGCCGTGCCAATCGGGATTGCGAACAAGTATGGTTTTCTGTTTCGGTTGCCATTCATGATGACTGTATGGTCCCGAACCACATGGCGTTGTCGTATCCACTTTGCCACCCATCTCTTCCCAAGCCTGTTTACTGACAATATTTCCGACGATGTACGGCATGGCAATTGTCCATGCAGGTGGGTAAGGTTCATTGAATGCGATTACTCCTTCATACTTGCTTTCTACAGCGACTTCCTTCAATGTTCCCCAGTCTGGGGTGTTGGTAGATGCCACTTCTGGATCAAGTATTCGCTCATACGAATACTTCACATCCTCTGCAGTCATTTCGCCATAACCGTTGGTGAACATTATTCCTGGTTTCAGCTTAAAGGCAATGTGGGTATCGTCAACTTGAGTAATCGATTCAGCTGCATCCAGTTGCCATCCCCACTCGCGTCCTGGCTTGTATTGGATCAGTTTGCTGTAAATGCTACTGTGAATTTCTTCGTCTACAACACCGACGGAGTGAGCCGGGTCCAGACTCCTCATGTCAGAATATGCTCGGACCTTGAGAATGGTTTTATCTTGAGCATAGACAATCTGACTCATATTGCCAGCAACACTGGCAACCCCCAAAGCGCCAGTGGTTTTAAGAAAGTCCCTTCTGCTAAGCGAACTTTGAAAGTCATTTTTTTTCATATTCCAGTCTCCGATTTCCAGTTAGTGAGTAACCGATTGCTTATATATCATCACATCTAGCCACAATCGCTGATTTTTGTTGAAGCAGATAGAATACATCAATCGCTTATAAAATTTCTACAATCGCAAACTCCATTCAGATGACTAAACATTTATCCTTGGTATTTCTAGATACCACATGCGTGAAAAAATTGACTCTCCATTTTCCATAGATTCTAGAGAACCTTGTAACCGATAAGATTCATCGTATGAGGACAATTCAGCCTTACCGATGATTTCTACCACCCAGTCGTTTTAACAGAAATCCAAGCGGTGAGTGATTGCGCTTCATGCGCTTGCGATATCGTCTTCATTGATAGATTGACACGCTTCGGCTTCGACACCAAAGTCCAGGTTCATGCCTGGGAACCGTACAGCTTTTTTCGGCTGTTTCCAGCTGCCAGTTCAAAATTGACCATTCCTGATGACATCAATCCACCTTTCGAGAATAGGACTGGCAACGACCACAAAGTTGTCAGTTGAAACGCTAATTGATTCTAATTACGAAAGACTACAGGTGATTCCGTAGTCTCAAGGACAAAGTGGAATTCGCAAGAAGCAATTCTTGGAATTCAAGATCATATTCGAGAGTCTTGGTGATAGCCAGATGAGCGGTTAGTACGAACCGGAATTTGAGAGTTTGTTTTGTGACCTGCTTCAAATCGACTAACTTTGTTCGGAAAATGAATTGCAAACTAGAAGCGCAGTTCTGACACAATGCGACCTGCAATTTCAGCATCACTTGGTAGCCAGATGCATGCGGAGAACCGGGTGCTGGCCGACCTTCCCATTGGAATGTGCTCAATGTTGCTTATGTTGTATAAACGATCTCTGTTTACATTGATTTATTGGTTTGATTTAACATTCGTGCACTAGTTATTACAATTATCAATTTTCAATACATCACCGAATATAGGGAAAAGTTTCTTTGCTTCTATACATAGTCAAACGCACTGCCTTGGGAGTTATTATCGTCCTGCTCGCAGTGGCGTTGCTTTTCTGTATGATACATTTGATACCTGGTGATCCGGCACGAATACTACTAGGTCCGAGAGCCACACCAGAACTGATCGCTGCCATGTCGGCACGGCTGGGTTTGGATTTGCCGTTTCCTGTGCAGATCGCGCGCTTTTTCGCGAATTTGCTGCGTGGCGATCTTGGAATGGATGTTATTACCAATCGTCCAGTTGTGGAGATCGTTATCAGCCAGTTGCCGTACACCTTGTGGCTGATCTTCTTTTCGATTTTTTTTGCGGGACTGATCGGCGTTCCGCTCGGATGCTACTCAGCACTGCATCGAAATACTTTATTTGACCGCATCAGCGGTTTTGTCTCCGTTTCGTTCATCACTACCCCGTCGTTCGTGGTTGCGCTGTATGCGTTGTTGATATTCGCAGTGGCGCTGCAATGGTTTCCGGCAGTTGGTGCTGGCGACAAAGGCGATCTGTTGGATCAGGCAGTACATCTCGTATTGCCGGTTGTTTCAATTGGCCTGGCATGGGTGGGCTATCTCGCGCGATTGGTGCGCGCGTCAATGCTTGAAGTCATGGAGGAGAGTCATATTCGAACTGCGCGTGCATTCGGTCTCACTGAACGAAGAATCATCTATCACTACGCTTTGAAATTAGCGATCTTACCTACGGTATCGGTGATAGGAGTCGGAATGGGATTTCTTTTATCGTCAGCGCTTCTTACCGAAATAGTCTTCGCCCGCCCTGGCATCGGTAAGTTGATCTATGATTCAGTCATCACAAGAAATTATCCTGTAGTGATGGGATCAGTCTTGGTCAGCACGATCCTTTTTGTCTTCAGCACGACAGTTTCGGATCTGATCAATGCCTGGTTGGACCCAAGGACCCGGGCAACGCTGTGATTGCTGTACTTCGTCGGGTAATCAAAGAACCGACCGGCTTGTTCGGATTGGTACTGGTTGCGCTAATTGTAGGCGGTGCGTTATTTGCCGAAATACTCGCTCCGTACGATCCGGTTGCACTAAATATTCCAGACCGCTTGCAATCACCGTCTCAAAGCCATCTGCTCGGTACCGATCAACTGGGTCGTGACCTCTTTTCCCGGGTCTTGTATGGGGGACAAGTGGCACTGGGTGTGGCATTGACAGCAATCGGTGTGGCATTAGCCGGTGGTATCGTGCTTGGCATGCTGGCAGGATTCGGCCCAAGTTGGTTGGATAAGGCAATTTTGCTTTTTTTTGATACGATCCGCTCTTTCCCAACTGTGATGTTCGCACTCGCTACAGTTGCCCTCGTTGGACCATCTCTTCAAACTGTCATCGCGGTCATCATTGTGACTACGATTCCAACCTACGGCCGTGTCGTACGAACACAGACACTATCCATCAAGTCCAACGAATTCATCAAAGCTGAACAGGTGATGGGCGCAAAAACAACTCGCATACTCGGAATGCACATCTTGCCGAACATCGTAGGGCCGTTGATGATTCTCGCATCAATGGATATTCCCACAGTCATCGCACTGGAAGCAGGCTTGAGTTTCCTAGGTATGGGAGTGAAGCCGCCAACCCCGTCCTGGGGCAGCATACTCAATGACGGATTTGCACTGATACGCGTGACTCCTTGGCCGATAATCGCTGGTAGCATTCCGCTAATTTTGATTACACTTGGTTTCACCTATCTAGGCGAGTCGCTTAGAGATTTTATCGATCCAAAGTTGAGAAAAAGCTTTTGACCGAACCTCTTCTCACCATTCGGAATTTGTCGGTCGACTATCGAATCGAAGCAGGCCGATTGCAGGCATTGCGAAAAGTAAATATCGATGTGCCAAAAGGATCGATTGTCGGAGTCGTCGGTGAAAGTGGTTGTGGCAAGTCTACGCTGATCTCATCAATTATCCAATTGTTGCCGCATAACGCATCGATCAGCAATGGAACCATTGACTTCGAGGGCGTCAATCTGATTGACATCAATGAAAATGAAATGCGAACGATGCGAGGCACTCGAATAAGCGTCGTATTCCAGGATCCTATGACCAGCCTTAATCCAGTGTTGTCAATTGAGCAGCAGATGAAGCATATACAGTATCGCGACAAAACTTCCAGAACTGAAAAACTCAAAAATTCCCTCGCTATGCTTGAAAGCGTAGGGATTGCAGACCCGCGTAAGCGTATCACGCAGTATCCACATGAGTACTCAGGTGGAATGCTGCAGCGGATTTCAATCGCAATGGCGCTGCAGGCGCAGCCCTCACTATTGATTACCGACGAGCCCACAACTGCTCTTGATGCGACACTGGAGGTGCAGATCATTCACTTGCTGAAGGATATTCAAGCAGATGTCGGATGTTCAATTTTATTCATCTCGCATCATTTGGGCGTAATCGCGGAGCTCTGCGATTATGTGGTCGTCATGTATGCCGGAGAAGTGGTTGAAAAAGGAACAGTGAGGGATGTTTTCCACCATCCTGCTCACCCCTACACTCAAAAGTTGCTTGAATGTGACCCGGCCGGGATCCAAACAAAAACGAGAATTTTGCCCGTCATCC
>CAZYSR010000189.1:0-5005 GCA_964649525.1 uncultured Gammaproteobacteria bacterium | reverse complement strand
CATCCAGATGGTTAACTTTGTGCGCACCATAGCGTAGTTTTTGCACCAGCAATGCCTGCTTTACTTCCTGAATCAGGTTGGATGCGTCTTCTGATGCAGACCCGTCAACACCGATTCCGACAGGCACACCAGCCTGTTTGAGATCCAGTGCCGGACAGACACCTGAAGCCAGTAGCATGTTTGAACCTGGACAGTGTGAAACTGAAGTCCCTGCGCGACCGAGTCGCTCAATCTCGCCCTCCGTAAAGTGAATTCCGTGAGCAAGCCAAACCCGGTCCGAAAGCCAACCAGTTTTTTCCAGGTAATCGAGCGGTCGACAGCCATACTGCTGCTCACAAAAATTTACTTCATCCTGTGTTTCTGCCAGATGTGTGTGAAGTCCGACATTTTTCTCAGCCGCCAATCGAGCAGTTTCCACCATGATTGACTCAGTCACTGTGAATGGTGAACACGGGGCAAGCACAATATTCTGAAATGAACCGTCCTGTGGGTCGTGATAAGCGTTGATGACCCTTTCGCAGTCGGCAAGTATGGCGTCCTCGTCCTGAACCGTCGAACGGGGAGGTTGACCACCTTCCTCAACTGAAAGATTCATACTCCCCCGCGAAATAGCGACACGAACGCCAATCTCACGAGCCGCCTGAATTTGAATATCGACAGCTTCTTCCAATCCTTGAGGAAATACGTAATGGTGATCTGATGCTGTCGTGCAACCTGAAAGCAATAATTCGGCCAGTGCGAGTCGGGTTGCGTTGTACAGTTGTTCAGGGGTCAGCCGCGCCCAGATCGGGTAAAGTGCCTCCAACCAGTCGAACAGTTTTTTGTTCAGCGCAGGCGGGCAAGCCCGCGTCAATGTCTGGTAAAAGTGATGGTGCGTGTTAATCAGACCTGGAAGGACAACATGATCAGATGCATCAAAGATTCTGTCACACTCTTTTTCCGGTGACGTACCTTGGCCAATGAGTTCTGCAATCCGGCTGTCCTCTATAACAATACCATCCTTTGCTTGATCAGAAAAAATTGCCAGAGGACTTTTGATCCAGGTTCTCATCGGTGCACTCCGATTAGTGTCAAAATATGATCGCTCTATTTGCGCTGAATGACAGGATTCCAGTTAAGCCTGAGCGTGATGATCAGCACAGTCAGCAGCAAAATGAATCCACTCTGGTGGGCCAGCGCAATCGGCAGATGCACTTGACTGAGCAACGTTGAAATTCCGAATCCGAACTGCAGTAATGCCGCCATCAACACCATGTCTGCCATTCTACATAATTGAGGCTGACGTGTGAGCAGACGTCCTACCCAGAGTAAGAATACTGATATGACTGTTGCCACCGCAATCCAGCGATGCACAAACTGAATGGTTACGATATTCTCAAATAAATTTCGCCACCAGGGTTGGAGTGAACCCATCATTTGAGGGATCAGTTCGCCGTTCATATCAGGATAGGTGTTGATCACATATCCGGCATGAGTTCCCGCCATAAATCCACCGCTGATCTGCATTAGTGCGACGAAAAAGATACAGAGGATTGAAGTCTTTCGAAAGTAGGACACTTGTGGATCGTCAATCGATTGTCGCGTTGATGCCAGTCCAACTCCGAGCCACAGTACATAACTGTAAAGCAGAACAGCGAGCGAAAGATGCGCGGTGAGTCGGTACTGACTGACTGCAGGATTGTCCACTAGCCCGCTGGCTACCATATACCAGCCAAGCAGTCCCTGAAACCCACCTAGCACGAAAATGAGCACCAGTCTCAATGTGAGTGCGCGCGACAGGTATCGACGGGTCAGAAAGTACAGAAATGGTAACAGAAATGCCAGGGCAACCAGCCGTGCGGCGAGCCTATGCGCATATTCAACCCAGTAAATTCGCTTAAAGTCGTCAAGTTGCATATCCTGATTGACGATTTTGAATTCTGGATATTGCTGATAATGCTCAAACTCCCTCAGCCACTCCGTATCTGAAGTTGGCGGGATAACGCCGGAAATCGGATCCCAGGCAACAATTGAAAGTCCTGAGTCGGTCAGTCGGGTGTATCCTCCAATTGCAATTACCATGTATATCAGTGCACAGACAGCAAACAGCCACACGGCTACATGTAGGGGATTTCGGTCGGGGAGTACCAGCACCGTCATTTGACTCGATGCGACCTGGCGCGGTTTAGTTCGTGATTCGCTGAAACACCAGTGAAGCATTGGTGCCGCCAAACCCAAAACTGTTAGACATGGCAACGTTTAATTCAACATTGTCGATCAACTGCTGCACGATCGGAAAACCTTCCGCACCAGGATCAAGATTTTCAATGTTGATGGAGGGACTGATGAAGCCACCATCCATCATCAGCAGGGTATAGATGGCTTCGTTGACACCGGCACCGCCGAGCGCGTGTCCGGTGAGCGACTTGGTAGAACCAATATAGGGTGTGTCTTCAAACACCTGGCTGATCGCTTCGAGTTCTTTCACGTCACCAACAGGTGTACTGGTTCCGTGGGCGTTGATGTACTGAACCGGATGCTCCAGGTCTGCAAGGGCCAATTGCATACAGCGTATTGCACCCTCGCCAGACGGCTGCACCATATCAAAACCGTCTGAGGTTGCGCCATAGCCGACTAATTCTGCATAAATTCGTGCACCGCGTCTTTGTGCGGTTTCCAGTTCTTCAAGAACAACGACACCGCCGCCACCTGAAATTACAAAACCATCCCGGTTGGCGTCAAAGGGTCTGGACGCAGCTTCGGGACGATCGTTGTAGCTAGTCGACAACGCTCGCATTGCATCGAACAGCATGGTCATGGTCCAGTGAATTTCGTCTCCACCACCAGCGAAAACGATGTCCTGCTTGCCCAGCTGAATCTGTTCCATACCAATACCGATACAGTGAGCGCTTGTCGCACAGGCAGAACTCACTGAGTAGTTAACACCGCGAATTCCGAACAGTGTGCTGATACCGGCAGAATTGGTGCTTGACATGGTGCGAGAAACCATATAGGGACCGACAGCTCTAGGCCCTTTGGTTTTCAAAAGATTGGCAGCCAGTTCAAGATTCTCGGTTGAGGCACCACCAGAGCCCATGATGCAACCAGTGCGAGGATTCGAAATCAGGTCTTCTGCGAGACCGGAGTCTTCAATCGCCTCATTCATGGCGATGTAATTGAACGCCGCTCCGTCACCCATAAACCGCCGCGCTTTTCGTGTAACTATGCTGTTAATATCGATGTCAATACCGCCGTGAATTTGACTTCGTAATCCAAGCTCCTGGTATTCGGGTACAAATTCCACGCCAGAGCGGCCATCGCGAAGCGACTCTGTCACTTCCGCACGGTTGTTGCCGATGCTGGATACAATCCCAATTCCTGTTATGACGACCCGTCTCATCACTACATATCGAAAAGTCCAACTCGAAGGTCGGAACCGGTGTAAATCAATTTCCCATCTGCCTCAACCTCTCCATCCGCGAGTCCCATAATCAGTTTGGATGATATGACCCGCTTGATATGAATTCGGTAGGTAATCACCTTGTGCTCCTGAGTTACCTGGCCGGAAAACTTAACTTTTCCAGAGCCCAGCGCCCGTCCGCGACCGGGATTGCCTAGCCACCCCAAGTAGAATCCAACCAGCTGCCAACAGGCATCTAGTCCAAGACATCCAGGCATGACCGGATCACCCTTGAAGTGGCAATCAAAAAACCACAACTCAGGTCGAATATCAAGTTCCGCTTCAAGCACGCCTTTATTAAACTCCCCACCCTCCCGGGAAATGCTAATTATTCGATCAAACATCAGCATTGGAGGAAGCGGCAGTTGCGCGTTACCTGGACCAAATAGCTCGCCTTTACCACAGGCGATTAGTTCGTCGTAGTCGTAACTTCCCTTTGGAACAAATTCGTGCTTCATACGAAATTCGCTTGAATTCAGTCTTCTGTCAAATCAGTTATCGTACTGATGTACTGGAATCAACAAAAATTGCGTGCAAGCGTCGAGGGCCGTGGGCACCATACTGAATAGTCTGTTCAACATCAGCAGTTTTGGACGGTCCGGTAATCATATGAATTCCGCGAGAATGTCCAGATATTTGCTGAGAAGCGAGTTGCATGGCATCATCCAGGTGCCGTACCAGCTGACCAATATCCATAATGACAACGTGATTTTCCGGAAGATAAAAGTGAGTTGCAGAAACTTTGGGTGAACTGGCAATCAAAATCGTTCCGGTTTCTGCAATCGCGCAGATTGCATCAGTAATGGAAGTAACATCGGTTTTGCATGCAGTACGTCTTTCAATACTCCAGTCGTCCGGCCAATCGATTGTCTGTAAGAAATCGGTGTTGCCCATGACCATTTCAGTGGGCAGACCGTGTGCCGATAGAAAATCATTGACTGCCATCGGAATTTGAGAATGTTTTGAGACGATTTTGTAAGTGCCATGTACCGCAGTGTGCTTGTCAATGAAGCGGTCTATGAGGGCACCATCAACAACCGGACGAGGATTTTCTGACGCGCAAATTTCATCGTAACGACGATTGAATTCAGCCCGTTCAGAATCAGAAAAATGTGCGAGTGCGCTACTTATGTCACTCAATACCCGTGATTTTGCTGCGTCAGAACTGGCGACCAATTGAGAGCCTCTAATTCGTTGCGGTAAGAAGGTCGGCGTGAATCTGCAATTATAAACTTGATGATATGAGGTGTGATTTACCAGATTCGATCGGCATCAAGTCGTTTGATCACATTTTCCAGAGTTTCGTTTGAATAGGAATTGAACCAGTCTTCGATCAGCCGATAAGCGATCGATAGCGGAGTGGGCAGTCGAAAGTCGTCGAGTTCGAGGCCACAGACGACTTCATCGATACTCCGCCAGTGCGCCTCTTGCAGCTCGCCATCATTGAGGTTGATTGCCTCGCTGGTTGCCGTCGCAGAGAATCCCAGCATGATGGAGCCTGGAAATGGCCACGGCTGTGAAGAGTGGTAGTAAATCTGACCAATTTCAATGTTGGTTTCTTCAAGC
>CAZYSR010000188.1:0-2371 GCA_964649525.1 uncultured Gammaproteobacteria bacterium | reverse complement strand
ATCCCAATAAATGCTATAATGTTGTCTAGTAAATAACTCAATATAATCATATATTTATCAATATAAATCAAGCGTGATCAGAACCGAGACGTATACGGCCAAGCTGTCGAAATCCTCGCATCAGAATCTCGATGATCTGCTTGAAAAACTGCGGGTTCTCTACAATGCCGCCCTTGAGGAACGCATTGACGCATACCGGAAGACCGGCCAGTCTCCAAACTATGTCGAACAGGCCAAATCACTGACGGAAATCAGGCACAGCGGTCTGGGTTATGACGATTACCGGTGTGCGATCCAGCAGAATCTTCTGAAACGGTTGGATAAAGCCTATCAGCATTTTTTCAGGCGTGGCGGGTTTCCCAGGTTCAAGTCCCATCAGCGCGGCATCCGCAGTTTTGAGTGGCACAATTCAGCCATCAGAAAGCAGGGAAAATTCAATGTACTGTTGATCAAGGGCGTTGGTAAATGTCGCTTCAGGGGCGAACTGCCAGAGCATATTAAATTCGTCAGAGTGGTAAAAACCGCATGTCGGGTGAAGGTTCAGGTCATTCACGGGATTGAGGCTGCCGAGCCTGTGCCATCCATCAGCCCAATCGGCATTGATGTCGGCATCAGATCAAGAATCACCTGCTCCAATGGTTTTAAGACCGGTAAGAATGAACTGGACCGGTCTGAACTGAAACGCAGGCAGAAAATCCTTTCCAAAGCGAAAAAAGGATCAAACAACCGAAAAAAGAAACGGATGGCCTATGCAAAGGAATGGCAGCGGGTGAGGGAGAGGGAGCGCGGCAAACTGCATGAGTTGACCGCAGAACTCGTCAAACAGTCGAATACCTTTTATGTCGAGAATCTGAATGTGCTGAACATGGTGAAAAATCACAGTCTTGCGCGTTCAATTCTTGAAGCGAACTGGGGAACTTTCCTGGAACTTCTGACCTACAAGGCTGCAAGTGCCGGTGGGAGAGTGGTGAAAGTTGACCCAAAAGACACGTCGCAGATATGTTCTGGCTGTGGTTTGAAACCGAAGGAGAAACTGACGCTGGCCATCAGGCACTATCGGTGTGAGTATTGCGGTTATGAGGCAGACAGGGATATGAATGCGGTAGTGAATATTCTTCAGCGAGGGCTTGGATTGTCCTCAAAGTCGGACGGGAATTCCCCGGCACGCAGGGAGAATGAAACCGAGGGGTCGGCACTGGCTGGCTCTACTGCGTAGAACGGTGTATCTTTGATCATCAAGTACATAGTTCCCTATAAATTTAGTCGATTAGTGACGCTAGCACAAATCGCTTGAATTCAAAAATGCTTCGCAAAGACACCATTCATACCAAAAGTGACTGTCGCCTGATCATCAACGACTCACTGCGCGAACAGTTTATGGCGCGCCTGTCCAGTTTTGAGCGAGTATCGAATTCCGATACTCAACTTCGACAAGCGGCGGTTGCGTTAACAATTATTGACAGCGAGCAAAGTGACATTGCAGCGTTTCTGTTGACCCGAAGGCCAAAGCACCTGAATCGACACGGTGGGCAGTATGCACTTCCCGGCGGCAAAAGAGACCCTGATGAAACAGCGATTGACACCGCACTTAGAGAACTGCATGAAGAAATCGGGATCAATCTTGCGAAAGACAGCGTGCTTGGGATGCTGGATGATTACCAGACCCGATCTGGATTCAACATTACACCAGTAGTAGTCTGGGCCGGAGCAAAACTGATAATCAATCCGGACCCGAATGAAATCGCCCGCGTGTTTCGAATCCCATTGGACGATCTGAAATCCACGGAAATTCCAGTTCTAGAACAAATTCAGGAAAGCGACTATCCTGTGCTGTCAACACCGCTTGCCACACTTGGACACCGGGTGTTTGCCCCGACTGCGGCTTTTATTTATCAATTTCGGGAAGTTGTGCTCTTCGATCGTCATACTCGTGTTGCACAATTCGATCAGCCAAAATTTGCCTGGAAATAAGAAAGGTAGTCAGCGACGGGACTTCTACCTGTTCAATTTAGTCATCAGCGCCTGGTTGACTTCCGGGTGTACAAACTTGGAAACATTGCCCCCAAATTGAGCAATCTCCTTCACCAGTGATGCAGAGACAAATGCATAGTTTTCAGCTGGCGCAAAGAACAATGTTTCAATGTCAGGCTCCAGTTGACGATTCATCCATGACAGTTGAAATTCATACTCGAAGTCGGAAACTGCGCGCAGCCCTCGAATCACAATATTTGTATCCAACTGTCGAGCAAAATCGATCAGCAAGCCAGTAAATCCCACGACTGAAACATCAGTTAAATGCCCTGTGGTTTTCTGAATGAGTTCAACGCGCTCATCCAGAGTAAACAGAGTTTTTTTACTTTTACTGTCTGCT
>CAZYSR010000187.1:0-3250 GCA_964649525.1 uncultured Gammaproteobacteria bacterium | reverse complement strand
GCATATGGCACTACACCTGAGTGCCCGAAAATTTGCAACTGGTCTAAGATTCCCCCGAAGAGCGCTCCGCAAAGTATCCCGATTAATAGAATTGGTCCAAACACACCGCCTGCAAAGCCAAACCCCAGGCAAAGAATTGTAACGAAGATTTTGGCAATAATCAAAATTGTGAGCTCACCGAGTTCAAAAGCGCCGCCAATGGTGGCAAATCGCAGACTTTCCTTACCGACGCCTAACACTTCAGGGAATTGTAGAGCGACCATACCCAGAATCAGACCGGCAACCATTGGTCGAAATACTTCAGGAATTCCGCTGCGCGAAGCGTAAGACTGACACAATAAAATGCCTTTGGCATAGCCGACGGCCAACAATGCTCCCAGTATGCCGATGACTGCAAACAACACAAACTCATAACTGTACTTTACACCCTCAAAGACAACCAGGAAAAGTGGAGGTCGATCAAAGATCACATTTGCAATGATGAAGCCGATTGCAGCAGCTACAGTCGTCGGAGCGAAAGCTTTCACCGAAAAGTGGCGCAGGATAACTTCGTGGGCAAACACCATTCCTGCAATCGGCGCATTAAACGCTACCGAAATTGCTGCTGCGACTCCACTCGCAATACAGATCGCCTGCAAATTCGGAACTTTTAGCTTTAGTGAACTGACAAGAGAGCCGATCAGGGTGCCAAGATAGACTAAAGGTCCATAGTGTCCGACTGATGCTCCACAGCCTAGAGAAAGAACAGCTGCAAATGTTGAGGCAATACTACTTCCGAATGGTTGGGGTGTCCCCCTAGTCTGCACGAGCAGAATAGTATCTGGAGGACCAAGTGGCCTACGAGCGCTTACGAAATAGTAGATGATGAAACCGACGAGCAGACCGCCAACTGCCGGAACTCCAACTGTCGCCAGAGAGAGAAGAAGTGGGTTATTGGCGAGTTGAATTCTTTCATGAGGGTCAATTAGAAATTCTTTGTTCAACCAAAGAAATGCCTCATAAAAAGCGATCGCGAGCAGTGATACGACTACCCCAATTCCTACGCCAACAATTGCCAGTAATAGAATGGTTGTTGGAACGCTGTACAGATCAGTCTTGATATTGATCCGCTTCACTACAAAACGCTACTCTCAAAGGAATTTCGAAAACACACAGGTGAAACCAGGGACAAACATTCAGCCTACACCATAACAAAAGTTAAGACTGTTATGACAAGTTCCTGCAATATGCATAGAACTGAGAGTGCAGCGAGGATGCCATGAAGTTCTCAGTGAAGAAAAATTACGCTCGTCAAGTCAACTGAGCTAAGGAGGAAGAGCCGTTAGCATTGTTTTGGAATGACGCAAAGTCGTGTTGCTAATCAGACAGCATTCTTGTCGGATAAGCAGAATTGTCAGAGATTGATGAGCAGAACACTCTACCGATCCAATAACCTTGAATTCGGTAGAGGTACTCAAGTTACTGACTTCTTTAAACGCACATTATTAATTGGCGGGATGCAAAGTTCCAAGTAATCCCGCATGTATCAACAAATTGAAAGTCAGGCTGCTACCGATGGCAAACCAGCCAGTGCCATAGCAACTTCTTCTTCCGAATATTCCTGCTCGTGCATTTGCCCTGCAAAGTAATCCGTGTATGCCTGCATGTCAAAGTATCCGTGACCACAGAGATTAAACAGAATAGTCTTTGACACGCCTTCTTCTTTACATCGATTGGCTTCCTCCATCATTCCTGCAACCGCATGATTCGCCTCAGGAGCAGGTAAAATTCCTTCACTGCGAGCGAACTGAATTCCGGCATCAAAGCACTCAATTTGCGTATAGGAGCGAGGCTGAATGTTGCCAAGGTCTGTGATCAGGCTAACCAAAGGGGCCATCCCATGATAACGAAGCCCACCAGAATGAGACTTCGGTGGCACAAACTTGGAGCCAAGTGTGTGCATCTTCACCAATGGAGTCAGATTGGCAGTATCACCAAAATCATAAGCATATTTCCCCTTCGTCAAGGTAGGACAGTTTGCAGGCTCTACAGCTATGACTTCAATATTTTTGCCGTCTCTATACTGAGCGCCAATAAAAGGAAATGACAGTCCTGCAAAATTACTGCCACCGCCCGTGCATCCGATCACAATATCAGGATAGTCGTTTGCCATATCGAACTGTTTCATTGCTTCCTGACCGACGATTGTCTGGTGCAGCAGTACATGATTGAGCACACTGCCCAAAGCATATTTGGTGTCATCACGGGTCGCTGCATATTCAACGGCTTCACTGATCGCGATGCCCAAACTACCACTGCTGTCGGGACTTTCAGCCAAAATTGCACGTCCCGAGTTTGTTGTATCGCTAGGACTTGCTGTGCAATTGGCACCGAAGCTCTCCATAAACGCTTTTCTGTAAGGTTTCTGGTCAAAACTGACTCTAACCATAAACACTTCAATTTCCAGACCAAAAAACGAACCCGCTAGTGCGAGAGCGGAGCCCCATTGACCTGCACCTGTTTCCGTTGAAATTCGCTTCACCCCTTCGTCATTCGAGTAGAAGGCCTGTGCGATTGCAGTGTTCGGCTTGTGTGAACCGGCCGGACTCACACCTTCGTACTTGTAGTAAATTCTGGCTGGAGTATCGAGTGCTTTTTCTAAACGTCGCGCTCTGTAGAGGGGACTTGGTCGCCACTGCAACAGAATATCTCGTACAGGTTCGGGTATTGGAATGTACCGTTCAGCACTGACCTCCTGCATGATGATTTGCATCGGGAAAAGAGGAGCTAGGTCATCTGGACCTACTGGCTGACCGGTGCCAGGATGAATCACCGGCGGTGGTGGTGTCGGTAAATCAGAAACAATGTTGTACCAATACTTGGGGACATCGGTTTCGTTTAACTGATACTTGATCGTCTCCATACTTTAGGTTTCCTCCAGGCAGACTAAGTAAATTGAAGTAAAAAAGTCTTCTATGTTTTTGTTATGGCGCATTTGGTGAACGCACCATGTAGTTAAAGTAATTCCAGGACTTGTTCCGGCGGTCGTCCAATTCTTGCTTGATTGCCGACCACCACAATCGGTCTTTCAATGAGAATCGGGTGTTCAATCATCTTGACAATCAGGTCATCATTGCCAAGATCTGCTTGATCCAGTTTTTCGGACCTGAAGACAGATTCGTTGCGGCGCATCAGTTCAAGTGGCTTCATATCGAGCATCGAAAGAATCGATTTGAGCTGATCAGCCGAAGGTGGTGATTTTAGATAATCA
>CAZYSR010000186.1:0-5105 GCA_964649525.1 uncultured Gammaproteobacteria bacterium | reverse complement strand
CAATTCAACCGTTCCTACATCGACAAAATTGCGAGATACAAGTCAAATTTGAAGGCTGTTGCCTATGAATAACAAGAGAATGCGAGTCGTCGAAGTTACAGAGCCTGGCGGCGCCGAAGTGCTTGAAATAAGCACCCGTCAAATACCGGATCCAAAAGACCACGAAGTGTTGATCAAGGTGGCAGCGGCTGGCCTGAATCGCGCCGATGTGATGCAGCGAAATGGAAACTATCCACCACCGCCTGGGGCGTCTGACATCCTCGGGCTTGAGGTTTCCGGTACCGTCACCAAAGTTGGGTCTGAAGTCAGTAACCATTCTGTAGGCGATGAAGTCTGTGCGCTGCTTGCTGGAGGTGGTTATGCAGAATACTGTGTGGCACCGGCAACTTCCTGTTTGCCGGTACCGACTGGTATGTCAGTCATTGATGCAGGTGCGCTGCCTGAAACGTTCTTTACTGTGTGGGCTAATCTTTTTATGCGAGGAAAGCTGAAGGCCGGAGAGAGGTGTCTGATTCATGGCGGAGCCAGCGGCATTGGATCAACCGCGATCCAGCTGGCCAAAGCGTTTGGTGCGGAAGTTTTTGTAACTGCAGGTTCCGATGAGAAATGCTTTGCCTGTGTTGACTTCGGTGCAACCCTAGCAATCAACTACAGAACTACTGATTTTGTGGATGAAATAAAGACACAGACCAACGGCAAAGGCGTCAATCTCATCTTGGACATCATCTCCGGAGAGTACGTCGCGAAAAATATCAAGTGTCTCGCAGATGAAGGTCGGATGGTGATCATTGCCACCCAAGGTGGATTCAGAGCGCAAATTAATGTCTTGCCAATTATGACAAAGAGATTGATGATAACCGGATCAACGCTTCGACCGAGAACCGTCGAACAGAAAGCGGAAATAGCCGATGAACTCCGCACACTCGCATGGCCACTGCTTAATGAAGGCAAAATCAAACCCATCATTGATTCGGTATTTTCCATGGATGATGTGCGCGATGCTCATAAACGAATTGAATCAGGTTCTCACATCGGAAAAATCCTACTGACGATGAACTGACCCTGGCTTTACGGCCGGGAACACTCCAGTGCTAACCGTTCTGCAAGATCCGGCTTCTGCGACCCAGTGGTGTCGTGAGCAACGCGAACTTAATCAAACGATTGGATTTGTTCCGACCATGGGTGCGTTACACGAGGGTCACCTTTCCTTGGTTAAGCGCTCCATCAAGGAAAACGATGTCACCTGCGTCAGCATTTTTGTCAATCCTTTGCAATTTAACGAGGCCGCCGATTATTCCAAATATCCTCGCGACATTGATTTGGATTACCGTCTGTTGGATGAGGTTGGTTGCGACATGGTCTTCGGTGGTACGAATAGAGACATGTTCCCAGAAGCTGAATCAATCGAAGAGGTTACGCTACTAGACCCGGGTCAATTTGCAACTGGACTCGAAGGCGAATTCAGACCCGGACATTTGGAAGGAGTCTGTACGGTTGTTGAACGGCTGTTCAAATTTACCGGAGACTGTCGAGCGTATTTCGGGCTCAAGGATTATCAGCAGACACTGGTTGTCAGAGATCTTGCCAAAAATCTGGGTTATCCGGAAATTCGGGCCTGTGACACCGTACGGGATGAACACGGTCTGGCGCTGTCGTCGAGAAACGCTTTGCTGTCCAAATCAGAATTGGCACTCGCCACAAACATCTCAAAGGCACTGTATTCAGCCAAAGCTTTATGGGATAGCGGCTGTCAAGAATGCGATCAGTTAAGGATGGCGATGCGAGACAACCTGCCGGCCCCACTACAAGTTGAATACGCCGATGTTCGCGATCCAGAGAACTGGCAGGCGAATTCACCAGTCGGAACAATTAACCACGCAATCGCATTAATCGCTGCCAGAGTTGGAGAAGTCCGCTTGATTGACAACCTACAGCTTGATTCAGACTATAAGCTGTCCCGAATCTATTGAATATGCCAGACTGTCCTGACAACAGTCTGACATTGAGTATTCAAAGAGTTGAATTTAGTTGTCTTCGCTGCCGCGTTTGAAATGAAACTTGGCACCTGATTCAATCGCTTCCGGCCACCTGGCAGTAACAGTTTTCATTCGCGTATAGAAACGAACCCCTTCAGGTCCGTGCATATAGTGATCACCAAAAAGTGAACGCTTCCAGCCGCCGAAACTATGGTAAGCGACCGGTACTGGAATTGGCACATTGACACCAACCATTCCGATTCGAACATTCGAAATAAAGTGTTGTGCGCGACCGCCATCCCGTGTAAAAATAGCTGCGCCATTGCCATATTCGTGATCGCTAACCAGTTGAATGGCTTCATCATAACTGTCGGCTCTTACAACACTCAACACCGGTCCGAAAATCTCATCGGTATAGATTTTCATGTCGGGTTTGACGTTGTCGAACAGGCATCCACCGAGAAAAGCACCGTCCTCATAACCCTCAAGCGAAAAATCTCGCCCATCCACAACAAGATCCGCACCTTCTGACACACCTAGGTCAACATAAGACCTGACCTTTGCACAGTGATCAGGGGTGACGAGAGGACCCATCTCCGCTCCAGCATCGGTATACGGTCCAACGACCAGATCTTTAACGCGAGGTTTTAACCGTTCGACCAGTTCATCAGCAGTGTCGTCGCCAACTGCAACGATAACTGATATCGCCATACAGCGTTCTCCAGCCGAACCGTACCCTGCTCCTATGGCGGCATCAACAACTTGATCCATGTCTGCGTCCGACATAACCACCATGTGGTTTTTCGCGCCACACAGAGCTTGCACGCGCTTTCCGTGTTTGCACCCGGTCTGATAGATGTACTCACCGACCGCAGTTGAACCAACGAAACTGATGGCGCTCACTTTCGGATGGGAGAGCAGTGTATCAACCGCTTCCTTGTCACCATTGACTACATTAAGAACGCCGTCTGGAAGTCCCGCTTCCTGCATCATTTGTGCGAGCATTAACGGGCATGTTGGATCTTTTTCAGATGGCTTGAGTACGAAGGTGTTTCCGCAGGCGATTGAAACGGGAAACATCCACATCGGCACCATAGCCGGAAAATTGAACGGTGTTATTCCAGCACACACACCAACTGGCTGCCGGATCGAATAGCTCTCGACACCTTTCGCAACTCTTTCAGACATCTCGCCCTTGAGCAACTGCGGAATACCGCAGGCAAACTCAACAACCTCAAGTCCACGGCCGATCGATCCTTTGGCATCTTCCAGTGTCTTGCCATGCTCTGCAGACAGACCTGCTGCCAGCTCTTCAATGTTGTTCTTAACAATTTCTCGGAACGCGAACATGACTTGCGCCCGACTTGCTGGTGGCGTCGCTGACCAGGCTGGCAATGCGCCAGCAGCGACTTCAATTGCGGCACTGACTTCTGCCGAACTGGCCAAAGGCACCTGTTTGACCACCTGACCAATAGCCGGGTTATACACATCTCCTGTACGGCCACTAGTGCCTTCAACCTTCTGGCCATTGACAAAATGATAAAGAGTTTCTTGTACTTGCATATCCATGAGTTTTGGCCTCCGTAATGGCCTGGGATAAACCTCAATAGTAAAAGTATAGCAAAGGAGGGCGGATGCTGTTGTACGCCATCATCAGTAATTGGCAGCTACCGAATTCAGCAGAAGACTGCGAAATCATTGTCACAATTTAGACAACTCTTTGTTGCTTAATTTGTCAGGAAATAACAAGCGGCCGATAAAAAACAAGTTTCTGCGGGCTATGCGTCACGCACCGGTACAGACGGTTTTCAAACACCTCTGTCGGCGCATTGATTCGGACTAGAAAGAACTGGCTTCCCACATGAAGATGGCACCGGCATCATTCAATTAAATGTTCTCCTTAACGGATTTTTGCATCTTTTGCATTCAAGACGCCGGCTGAATCTCATGCGCCGCCTCAATGCGCTGAAGCGCATCCCAAGTGAAACCGTAATGAAACTGCTGCGGCGCCTCGCGCAATGATTGTCCATCTCCATCTGTTGAACCGTCGCCAGCGGTCCGCTTGGACATCTCAATCAGAAACTGCCGGAAACTGGGAATCGGACACACAACCTCCCCGTCATCGCGCTCCTGTAGTGCACCGCTGTGAATCAGGTCGTTATAGTAAGCCTGCGCGCTCATGCCGGGTGGCAGATGCAGTCCAAATTCCCGTCTCCCGGCATGATCATCATCAGTCCTATTGATGATCTCCAGAATTTCATCAGACTGTTCACCTCCTTTCAGCTGTTCCATCACCAAACCCAGCAGCTTGCGAGACATTTGCATCGCTTCGCTTCTGCGGGCATGATAGTAGCGCATGCGCGTTGCCAGACTCAGCTGTTCAACTTTGGCAAAGTCCACCGCCTCAATCTCGCACTGCGCATCCAGATACTCTTCACTGAACGCCTGCAGACAGTTCTGCAGGTGTGTCGCCCATCCATCCGTCCGCTGCAACAGCGCATCGAAGTCATCGGAATATCCGCCCAGATCAATCTCAAAATGGGCACAGAATCCCGCCTTCAGCTCCGCCACCTCAGCTGCATCCAATCCATTCAGTGAATTGGCGTTTCCATCTGAAAGCCGGGACAGTCCCAGTCTTCTGACCCTCATCTTCGTGTCCGACAGCCCCGCCAGCAGCACAATCACCGGTAGATTGGCATAGCTTTCGTGAAACGCCTGAAGCAGCAGGCCCACTGGCGAGTTCTCATCGCCAGGCATATTCTGCGCCTCATCAATGGCGACCACCACAGGCCGCTTCCACTGACTGGGTGGCAGCGCCTTCGCCACCGCCGCCAATGTGGCTCTGACAGCATCATGATGTTTTGTCGTCTCATGCTCAATGCCGCCTTTAACCAACAACGCATCCCCGCCACCGCTGACGCGCAGGGTCTCGCTGATCTGTGCAAACACGTCCTTTGTCTGGCCCTGTGTTACTACATCCACCAGTTTTTCAAAGAACTCTTCGAGCAAATAGGCTTCGGCACTACCGAAGTACATCAGCGTCGGAGTCGGTCCCGGCCGCTCGCATCCGGCCGCATCCAATGTCATGTATGCGCCTTGCTGCCAGGCGTACTGCAGATACTTCAGAAG
>CAZYSR010000185.1:0-4152 GCA_964649525.1 uncultured Gammaproteobacteria bacterium | reverse complement strand
CTAATATGGTTGGTAAAATTCTCGCTGAAACTATCGCAGGAACTGCTGAACAATTCGATGATCTTGCTTCCATTCCGCATCGACCCATTCCAGGTGGACGTGTCATGCGATGGCCAATTCACGTAATTGCCATGTACTACTATGCACTGGCAGATCGTTTGATGACTCGCAGCTTCAGCTGAAAAATTATTCTCCGGCTAGAAACTGACCGAGCTTTATTTCGTGATATATATTGTCGGGTAGAACCAATACACAAATTTAGGCAAATTTCATGTCCATCGCAGTCAAACCCCTAGAAAAAACAGGCGTCATTGAAGAGCTTCAGGAACAATTTGGGAATCGCATAAAAACCTCAGCAGGCGCCTGCCGCGAATTTGGTACGGATGAATCCTTTCACGGTAATTTTCCACCAGACGCAGTGTTCGCTCCACATTCAACAGAAGAGGTTGCGTTAGCTGTCCAAATTTGTGCGAAGCACAAGTTTCCGATTATTCCGTATGGGGCTGGAACCAGCTTGGAAGGACACATCTGTGCATTGCAAGGCGGGCTTTGCCTGAATATGATTGAAATGAATCAAGTATTGCAGGTCAATGCTGAGGACTTGGATGTTGTTCTTCAGCCTGGAGTTACACGCAAACAGCTGAATAGTTATCTGAAGGATACGGGCCTCTTTTTTCCGATCGACCCTGGAGCTGATGCTTCACTCGGAGGTATGACGGCAACCCGAGCTTCAGGTACTAACGCGGTGCGCTACGGAACGATGCGCGAAAATGTGTTGTCTCTCACTGTTGTGATGGCAGACGGACGAGTAATCAAAACTGCCAAGCGTTCGCGAAAGTCATCCGCAGGTTATGATCTAACTCGCCTTTTCATTGGTTCCGAAGGTACGCTAGGTGTCATTACAGAAATCACACTGCGAGTCTATGGAATACCGGAGAAGATATCTTCTGCCGTAGTCGCGTTTTCCGAGTTAGACCGTGCTGTCCATTCTGTCATTACAACGATCCAGCTTGGAATTCCCATTGCGCGCATCGAATTGCTCGATGATGCGATGATGCGGGCATTAAATCAGTTTTCGAAGTTGGAGTATCCAGAGGAACATACTCTGTTTTTGGAATTTCACGGGACAGAAAACTCGGTTCAAGAACAAGTTGAAATGGTACAGATGATCTGTGAAGAAAATGGTGGTGGGAATTTTCAATGGACCACGCGTACTGAGGAACGAAACCACCTATGGCAGGCAAGACATGATGCTGCCTATGCTGCCAAAGCGATGCGCCCCAATGCTCAAATTTGGGCAACCGATGTATGTGTTCCCATCTCTCGCCTTGCTGAATGCATTTTGGATACTCAGCGAGACATTGAAGAATCAAATCTGATGGCTCCGATTGTGGGACATGTCGGAGACGGAAACTTTCACCTGGTACTATTGGTAGACCATACAGACCCAGAGGAGGAAAAGCGGGCGCAGGGCTTACATGAGCGAATGGTTATGCGAGCGTTGGAAATGGAGGGTACCTGCACGGGTGAACATGGCATTGGTTATGGAAAAATGGAATTCCTTGTTGCCGAGCATGGCGAATCGGTTGCGGTGATGCGGACCATCAAGATCGCGCTGGACCCAGACAATATCCTGAACCCTGGAAAAATCGTTCGAATTTAGATATGCTTGAATCTGTACCCGACGTCCCTGTCACGGTCAGATTTTCAGCCACTGCAGTGACTGCGGTAAGGTTAGTTAAGCTGCAGAATCTTGAGAACTTTGGACTGGCGGATTGATGTTGTAGTAGATTTCCGCCGGATCATCATCGTCTTTTCTGAGTATGCCTTTCTCAACGAAAAGACGCAGTGTATTGTTTACCGTCGCTCGTGAAACTGGAGGCCATGGGCCATTTACGTTTCGGTAGACTTCTTCGGCAGACATATGCTCGGAATTATCCAAAATGACACGCGCAATTCGAAGTCTCTGCTGTGATGGCATAATACCATTGTCTCGCAAATAGGAGTCGAGGTCAATATTTGTCAACATGGCTAAAAATCACTCTTTCCCCAGTTTATATAACAATTAATCAAGACTTTAAGTATACCATATATTGACCACGAATTCCCGGGGATACACCTCCCGCTACTATCTGATCTGTCATGGTTTGCACAAATGCATGGTTGTATCCTATCTCGCAGTTGAATTGTATTTTGGGACCGGTTATTGAGTTTGCGAAACGTTTCTTTCACCAATGACACTGTGGAAGTGTTGCAGGCAATTTCTGCAACGGTTCAAAGTGGTCTGATTCTGCTGATTGGTGAATCGGCGGAAGAGTACCATAAGGAAGTACTTTCTGCTATGGAGCTCACAACTCGCCTTGTGGTCAATTTGCACCCGGAAAGTATTCGGGAATTTTCAGTTGAGCACAATGAGTCAGATTTAAGAGTTGCAGTTCATCGCCAGAATCCAGAGGAATTTTTGTCTGATGTAAGCCACCATTTTCTGAATCTGGTTGTAACCGGCAGTGATTTCAGCGAAAAACTGTCTGAACAGATCCAATCAATGCTAGTCGGAGGAGGCTGTTGGGTTATTCTGGATGCCAAAATGGTCCCTGATTCCTGTATTGAGGATTACCACAAGCTGGAAGTTGGATCTTGCCTGATTCTGGTGAAAAAAAATATGCAACATGCAAAGATTCGACGCGGCGGTCGTAAAGCAAGATTGACTGGAGAGACTTGAGCACTAGCTTACCGAATATTATCGACTATTCTTTGCTCCACGAAAATTTGAGGCTCGCTGGTTTTTAAAAGTTTCAAATCAAGGATGCCGATTTATGGTTTCGTGAGGAATTTCTTCAAGACAAGGAATCTTCGGAGATTCTCGAAACCCTGATTGAAAGCACAGAGTGGACTCAGCCGGTTATTCAAATGGGAGCCAATTCCATACCATCACCAAGACTAGCCGCCTGGTTTGGGGATGAGAAGGCTTTCTATACGTACTCTGGAGTCAGAAATGTGCCAGCACCATGGACTCCAGCATTGACAAAAGTCCGAATTCAACTTGAGAAAGCTACCGGCAGTCGATTCAATAGTGTTCTCTTGAATTACTATCGTTCAGGGCAGGACAGTATGGGCTGGCATCGCGATAACGAGCGTGAACTTGGGCCTGAACCATTGATCGCATCCGTCAGCCTGGGAGAAACGAGACGGTTCCTGATGCAACACGTGAAAGACAAGAATTTGCGCTGGAAAATAGAACTGTGTCATGGATCAGCACTCATTATGATGGGTCAAAGGCAAAAATTATGGCGACACTGTCTACCAAAATCAAAAACCCGCTACAACCCACGAGTGAACCTGACTTTTCGTCGAATTTTCTAGCCGATCGGCAAGTTATTTTGTTCCACCAACTGGAGAAAGTGGACAATTACCAACTGTTTCTGAGCTCTCTTAACTTGAGAAATACGGTTTTACGGTCGGGGTTGTCCGGTAATTCAGGGAAAGACTCCCGCAATTTAGCGATTACAGTAGGACTGCTCAGTCTGAAGAATGTATTAAATTCCCGTTCCTCAGCCAATGTGGTAATCATTGCATTTCCTGGGTCTTGGTCTTTGACTATGTTGAGCAGATTTGCAGCTGCTTCATTGTCGGGTTCACGATCTAATGTAAAGCCCAGGTTGTTGGCAATATAGTCGTGTCCAGGGTAAATTCGGGTGTTTTCGGACAACTGATCAAGTTGATTGACAAATGTTTCATAAAGCTCATGAGGGTGCCCGCCATTGTGACAATTGCCTGCCCCCGCGTTAAACAGGGTGTCACCACAAAACAAAGCGGGATTGTCACCGTGCGCCAATAGGCAGATATGACTCATGGTATGTCCTGGGGTGTCTAAAGCTTCCAGTTCCACCTTCCCGACTCGAACGACATCACCAGCACCGATACCACGGTCCATCCCCGGAATCTTATTAGTGGCATTGTGGTGAGCAACCAGTTTGGCCCCTGTTGCACGGATCATCGCTTTGTTGCCACCTGTGTGATCACCATGTTCATGAGTATTCAATATCGTGGTGATTTCCCACCCGCACTCCTTGGCTTTGGCTAAACACTTCTTGTAATCAAGTGGATCAATCGCTAGTGCTTCGCCTGTTGTTGGACAGGCAATCAGATAAT
>CAZYSR010000184.1:0-2652 GCA_964649525.1 uncultured Gammaproteobacteria bacterium | reverse complement strand
AGTTCACCGGTACCGATAGCGACTTCAATGTCATCCCAAGGCAGGGTGACTGGTACTAGGCCATAGCGTGACAGGAATCTGCCAGCAGTCGGGACACCGAATACACGCTTGCCCCGCATATCGGCAAGTGAACGAATTGGCTCCCTGGTGAAAATGTGCAGCGGATCCCAAGCGCCAGCGCTGATCCACTCTACTCCTTCTACCTCACCATACGCTTCAGCCCAGATTTCATCCAATCCGTAATACTTGAACAGCACTGGCAAGTCCAGACTGTATCGGGTGGAAAACGGGAAGTACCCGCCAAAAACACTGATATCGACTGGTGAAGCCATCGTGGCATCATCACTTTGTACTGCATCTAGCGCACCCGACTGCATGGCTCGGAACAGCTCGTCCGTAGGAACCAACTGGTCGGCATAGAACAGTTCGATTTCCATCTGACCATACGCGATTTTGTTGAATGCCTCGATCTGAGGTAGTACTACATGTGCGCCGAGCGGGGCACCGGAATACGATTGCAGGCGCCATTTAATTGGATTGCTCTGTGAGAACGCATAAGGCGCAGTTCCTGCAGCGAGAATACCTGCAGTTCCTGCACCGACCTTCTTTACAAATTCCCGACGTTCGTTATTTGTCGGTTGAACAAGTTCTTTTTTGTCTGTCATTGTCGACCTCTCTATCAATTGAAAGCGATTGACCATAAGAAATGGAGAATCACCTGGTGTATATCTGGCCCGGCAACCACAGAGCGATCTGAGGGAATGCCATGACCAAAATCAATGCAACGATCATGACTAGCACGAATGGTGTAATGGAACGATAAATATCCATCAACGAAATTTCGGGCGGCGCCATGGCGCGCATTAGAAAAAGATTGTATCCGAATGGCGGAGTCATGTAAGCGATCTGACAAGTAATGGTGTACAGCACACCGTACCAAACAGGATCGAATCCCAGAATTTTCACCAGCGGAACATATAGGGGTGCCACGATTACGAGCATTGCTGTATCGTCTAGAAACATGCCCATGAACAGATATGACAATTGCATCATGATCAGCACTTCCCAAGGCGTCAGATTCCAGTTTGTGATGAAAAGGGTTTCGATGGCTCTCGCCGCCCCGATTCCATCAAAAACAGCTCCAAAGCAAAGTGCGGCCAAAATGATCCACATAAACATGCACGATATACCCAAGGTCTTGCGGACAGTTTCCTCCATAACCTTGCGGTTAAGCCGTCCTCTGACTAACGCTGCCAGAGTTGCAGCTGTGGCCCCTACTGCGGAACTCTCAACCAGACTGGTTATGCCCATGACAAAGAGTCCCGTCATAAAGAAAAAGATCAGAAATGGAATGATCCCGGCTCGAAGCAGGCGCAGCTTTTCCGCCATTGACATTTCACTTATCTCTTCTTGGCTGACTGTTGGGCCCAGATGAGGCTGCAGGCGGCACCGAATGACGATGTAGATGATGAAAAGAGCAGCCATCATCAGCCCAGGTAATGCGCCGGCCAGCCACAGCTTACCCACGGATTCACGAGCAATCATGCCGTAAAGAACCAGCACCACACTTGGGGGAACAAGAATTCCCAGTGAACTCCCGGCCTGCACCACTCCGGTAATCATGACTTTGTCGTAGCCCCGCCGCAGCATCTCAGGCAGAGCAATGGTGGCGCCTATCGCCATCCCCGCTACACTGAGTCCGTTCATGGCCGAAATCACCACCATAAGGCCGATGGTGCCTACCGCGAGTCCGCCTTTTAGTCCACCAAACCACACATGGAACATCCGATAGAGATCATCGGCAATACCCGATTCTGACAATATGTATCCCATGTAGATAAACAGCGGAAGGGTTAGCAGCGGATACCATTTGAATAATTTGAACGCTGCTGTAAACGGCATTTCCACGCCTCCCTCTCCCCAGAGAAGCAAAGCCGCTACTGTGGAAACAATACCAATAGCGGCAAATACCCGCTGCCCAGTCAGTAGCATCAGCAGCATTGATGCAAACATGATGATGGCGATGGCTTCGTAACTCATGCCAACTCCACTCCGCGCGACTTGGCCAGATCTTTGAAAAATATGGAGAGAGCCTGAAGCAACATCAATAGTATTCCAAGGACCATGATCACCTTAATTGGAACTACCGACGGGTTCCACATTGAAAAAAGCCGTTGATTAGTCTCAATCGAGTAGATGGTGCTGGAAATGGAACCGATCAAAAGCACAATCAGGTAGACCACCAGAAAGATTGCAGTGAAACTGTCCATCCGTGCCTTATTGCGGTCGGACAGCCGGTCATACAACAAATCCATTCGAACATGAGTATCAAGTTGCATGGAGTAGGCACCTCCCATAATGTAGTAGGCAGCCAAGGTGAACTGAGCCAGCTCCACACACCAGAACAATGGGATGTCCAATATATTTCGAGTAACCGCATCCAACAAAAGCGTCCCGATCATGAGAAAGATCAAAAGCATTGCCATTCGGCCGAAGCGGGTGGAAACATAGTCCACCACCCGAACATACTTCACGATAAAGGAAGGCATTTTGAGTTAGTTTCGGAAGCTGCTATTGAAAATCTAGGTTAGTGCATATGCCTGCGACGATTAACATCGCATGAATTATGTCAATTGACAAATGGATGTCAAC
>CAZYSR010000183.1:0-10734 GCA_964649525.1 uncultured Gammaproteobacteria bacterium | reverse complement strand
TGCATCGAGCCTGTGTTGAAACTCTGGAGGCATGTAAGTCCATCATAAAACCAGGGGCGACTGTCGGGGAAGTCTTTGATAAGCATGCTGAGGTCATGGACGCTCACGGTTTTGAGAATATGCGGATGAATGCATGTGGTTACAGCCTTGGAACCACCTACGCCCCGACTTGGATGGATTGGCCGATGTTCTATACAGGCAATCCGGTTGTAATTCAAACAAACATGGTATATTTCGTTCATATGATTCTGTTCGACGCGGATCAGTCACTGGCGATGACGCTAGGTGAAACTGTCCGAGTAACTGAATACGGGTGTCAAAAGCTCAGTCGACAGAGTCTGGACATGATTGTTGTGTAAGCACCTCTTGCAGGTTGTTCATTTTGACCTTGAGCAAACTACAAAATTCCAGCTTTAACCAATCAGAGCATAGGTTAATTCAATGGTAGAAAAGCGTAGGATGGGAGGGCGCGCCGCTCGCAAAGCACTGCGTGCAGCTCCTCTGGCAGAAGAAGATAAAGCGGTACGTCCAGGCATGCTGGGAGGGCGATTCAAGCCACTCTCGGATTCCGATGTCAACAGTATCAACGAAGCGGTTATGGATGTGCTGGAGAATCTGGGTTTGTCCCAGGCGATTCCATCCTGCATTGAGTTGGTCACCAAAGCCGGAGGCACGTATACCAGTCAGGGTCGATTGACTTTTCCTCGATCCTTGGTTGAAGACACAATTGCTAACGCGTGCCAGAGCTTCACACTTTGCGGTCGCGATCCTAAGCACGACCTTGATTTATCGGGAAATAAGGTTTACTTTGGAACAGCAGGTGCTGCAGTTCATGTGGTTGATCTTGAAACTCGAGAGTATCAAGAATCAACACTCGCCGATCTGTACGATATTGCCCGAATTGTTGACCAGATGGAGCATATCCATTTCTTTCAACGACCCATTGTTTGTCGTGATATGGAAATCCCGAGCGAACTGGATTTCAATACCACATATGCATGCATCTCAGGGACTTCGAAACACGTTGGTTCAAGCTGGGTACTGCCGGAGCATTTGGAACATACGATGGAAATGCTGCACATCGTAGCGGGAGGGGAAGACAAGTGGCGAGAGCGGCCATTTGTCAGTTGCTCCTCATGTTTTGTTGTACCACCACTGCGCTTCGCCGAAGACGCCTGTGAGGTATTGGAAGTTACCGTTAGAGCTGGTATGCCAATACTATTGTTAGCAGCAGGGCAGGCCGGTGCGACGAGTCCGGCATCACTTGCAGGTGCAGTTGTACAAGAGGTGGCTGAAACGCTGGCTGGTTTGGTGTATGTCAATCTGATCAAGAAAGGTCATCCTGCAATCTTGGGAATTTGGCCATTTGTCTCTGATTTACGTACCGGTGCGATGAGCGGCGGTAGCGGCGAACAATCTATTCTAATGGCTGCATGCGGACAGATGGGTCGGTACTACGGACTACCCACCGGAATTGCAGCAGGGATGGCCGATTCAAAACTTCCAGATGCTCAATCCGGATTTGAGAAAGGCTATACCACAACTCTGGCAGGGCACAGCGGAGCCAACATGGTCTATGAATCCGCCGGAATGCAGGCGAGTCTGCTTGGAGTCAGTAAGGAGGGCTTTGTTGTCGATAATGACATGTTAGGCGCTGTCAACCGATCGATTCGAGGCATTGAAATTAATGAAGAATCACTATCAGTTCAAGCCATGCACGATGTCTGTGTAGATGGACCCAAACACTATTTGGGTCATGATCAGACAATGAACCTAATGCAGAAAGATTACGTTTATCCCGATGTGGGTGATCGAACCAGCCCAAAAGAGTGGGCAGAGCAGGGATCGACCGATGTCCTGCAGAAGTCAAGATTGGTGGTGGACAATATTTTGTCTACGCATTTTCCTCGGTACGTTGACGATGCTACGGATCAGTTGTTAAGAGAGCAGTTTCCCGTGCGTCTGCCACGCGAGTACATGAATCCGAAGTAAGTCACCTCGTTTAAATTGTCAATTTATCCAAATTCAGGTAGCGTTCCATGAATCAGGAAGTCGTCATTACCTGTGCCGTAACAGGCTCAGGCGAAACTCAGCACAAACATCCCGATTTGCCAATCACACCGAAGCAGATTGCCGACGCTTGTATTGAAGCGGCGAATGCTGGCGCCGCAGTCACGCACATACATGTGCGCGATCCAGAGACAGGTTCTGGTGGCAGGGATCACGCCATGTTTGCTGAGGTTGCGGACCGTGTTCGTGCATCTGGCGTTGATGTTGTTTTGAATCTAACGACCGGTATGGGTGGAGACTATTTTGTTGGGGAAGAGGTGCCGACTGACCCCGGTCCAGGAACCGACTTTGTACTACCGATCGAAAGAGTGTCTCATATAGACGGTATTCTTCCAGAAATCTGTTCACTGGATTGCGGTACGATGAATTTTGGTGACGGAAACTTGTTAATGATCAATACACCTGATCATTTGAGAGTCGCTGCGAAGCACATACAAAAGCTTGGCGTTAAGCCGGAACTTGAAGTGTTTGATACTGGACATGTCTGGATGGCGAACAGGATGCTTGAAGAAGGTTTAATTGATGAACCGCCGCTCTATCAGATTTGCCTTGGGATCCCGTACGGTGCGCCTGCGACAACTACGGCGATGAAAACAATGTGTGACATGCTTCCGGAAGGGGCGAATTGGACTGCATTTGGAATTAGTCGCCACCAGATGCCAATGGTTGCCCAAGCGGTTTTGCTGGGCGGACATGTCCGTGTTGGTCTTGAAGACAATTTGTATCTTGAGCGCGGCAAATTTGCGAGTAACGGACAGCTGGTAGAAAAAGCGGTAAAAATTGTTGAAATGTTGGGCGCAAAAGTTGTCGGACCGGATGAAGCGAGAGAGAAATTCAAACTGACCAAGCAAAAGTGATCTGATTTACACTTCGACGCACTAATTCCGTTTGCATACGCGTTGCATTTTGGCACAGGAGACTTCCAAAATTTCTACTAATTGACTGTCATGTTCAGCGTAAATATCAGGCGGGCTGAACGCTCAATTGACGTTGAAATCGGTTCAACGATTCTTGAAACAGCATTACAGGCCGGTATAGATTACCCCCATGGTTGCCGCGCCGGTAACTGTGGCGGTTGTAAGTCAAGGCTTCATTCGGGTGACGTAGAGATGTCGCCGTATTCCGAATTTGCCTTATCGAAAGCAGAATACTTAGACGGACTAGTTCTGGCCTGTCGGGCTGTTCCCTGGTCCGATTGCGATATTTCGTGGTGTGAGTTGGATGATGTCGCAGTTCATCCGATTCTTGATCTGACCTGTCGAGTCCAGCAACTGGAAAAGCTGACGCAGGATATTGTCAGCTTGAAACTCAGAGTTACCAGCACCGAGCCGTTTGCATTCAGTCCTGGTCAATTTGTTTATGTTGAATTTGAGGGATTTCCAAAGCGAGAATATTCAATTGCAAGTTATGTTGAAGATACGCTTGAATTCTATATCCGCAAAATTCCAGATGGAACAGTGAGTAGTTTTGTTTGGGATTTTCTGGTTACCGGAGAAACGGTTCGAGTGAGCGGCCCTTATGGGAATATGTTTTTCCGCGAACAGCATGATGGACCTGTCATAGCTGTTGCAGGTGGTTCGGGCTTGTCTGCCATTCAACCGATTGTATTGGAATCTGTACGACGCCACCCCGAGCGATCGCTTCTTTTGTATCACGGCGTTCGGGATGAGACCGACATCTATCGCTCTGAGATCTTCAACGATCTGGGCAATCGGCATTCGGCATTCGAGTACCATCCTGTACTTTCAGAAGCCACCGGAGAGCGTAGTCAAAAGACGGGTATGTTACACGAAGTGTTGAGTGAAGAAATTCAGGTCTGCTCTAATGGTAAGGCCTATCTAGCCGGTCCTCCGCCGATGGTGAGAAGTTGCAGCGATGTTCTACAGAGCAAGGGTTTGGATTCGATGAACATTCATGCTGATCCATTCTTTACAACATCAGATGAACAAATTTGACAATGTCTCATTACAAACAATCACTTGAGGGCAGAGTTGCTTTAATCACCGGCGGCGCGCGAGGCATCGGAAAGGCGATTGCTGAAAATTTCGTTCAATCAGGTGCACGGGTAGTTATCGTTGATAGCGGTGGAGATATTGATGGGAGAAATCCAGACCCTGACATTGTGAAGGATGCAGCAAATCAACTCGGAGAATCTGCAGTCGGTAGCTTTATGGACATCGGCAGCGCCGAGTCCGCTGCGAATACAGTGGCTCTCGCAAAGGAAAAGTGGGGCAGACTGGATATCGTTGTCAATAATGCTGCCATTTTGCGGGACCACTTTATTTTCAAAGCGAGACCGGACGATTTTGACGAAGTCGTTCGAGTCAACCTAGCCGGTTACTATCACGTGCTGTCGGCTGCTGCTCCGAATTTTCGAGAACAGGCAAAAGCGGGAAACCCTGAGGCTCCGTACACTTGGGGAAGAGTTATCAACATTGTGTCAACAGCCGGATTTTACGGAAATTACGGCCAGTCCGCTTATGCAAGTGCGAAAAACGGTGCCATCGGACTGACACGCGTCGCTGCATTGGATCTTGCTCGCTCCAAGGTCTCAGTTAATGCTATTGCGCCATTCGCAAGTTCGCGCGTTACGGAAATCATTGTCCCCGCTAACGAAGAGCAAGCAACGTACAAAGAAAGGGCTTTGCGAATCGAACCGAAGCATGTGTCATCGGTAGTCAACTGGCTGTGTTCAGATCTAGGGCAGGGCATCACCGGGCAATTGTTTGGAGTGCGGGGTAGAGAAGTATTTCTCTTTTCTCAGCCTAGACCTGTAAGAAAATTTGTAATTGAACCCGATGCCAATTCAGAATGTCTGGCAGAACATGCAAAAGAGCACTTTGAAGATGCCTATACTGAACTAGTTACCGATCTTGAATCATTCAATAGTGAACCGGTACTGTAACTGAAGACAAGCTTATGAGTATTGCACCTGGAAGTGAAGTTCAAACCTGCGAAGAATTGCTCGCTGGCCCGGAAGAATTTCGGATCGCAGTCGAAAAGATTGTGATTAGCCACGCTGTGAACGAGTATTACGGGGCGCAGGTTTTTGATGAGCCAGCAGTCGCCCTGGCACCATCACCTTACGCAAAATGGCTGGCATGTAGGGTGGCGATGGAAGAATACGGTCACCATGTCAGGTTTTCCGAATTGGGTGAGGAATTGCAGATCTCGCCAGAACGAATGACCACCCAGCACAAGCGGCCGCTCTCGATCTTTGAGTTTGATTTAAATTCCTGGACTGAATTTTGTGTGATTAAGATTCTTGCCGATATGGCCGAGGTCATTCAGGTTGAAGACCTCATACTCTGTACATTTATTCCCTTGCGAAAATTGGCAAGGATGACGATGCCGGAAGAGAAGTTTCATGTTCAGTTCGGACTTGATTTCACTGAAGAAATTCTTCAGACAGAATCCGGACCTCAAGATGTGCAGAATGTTGTGAATCGATACTACCCAATGATGCGTAAATTTTTCGGTCGACCGAATTCAGAGAACAATCGAATTTATCGAAAATGGGGAATAAAACAGCGTACCAATGAAGCAATGGCCGAAGATTATGCGAATCGAATTGAGGAAGTCATTGTGAACCGGTTCGGACTTAGCCTGCCAGAGGCGGTTGCCACTCCTTAACCAAAAGAAATCATTGATGTCACAGCTTGTTCCCGACACGCCTGAACTTAGCGAATTTTACAAGCGATTGCCAGAGTATAGTCTGGCTCCTTTGTGGACCGTTTTAAGCAGTTTGATCACACCGGTTCCAGTAAGCCGCTGTCAGCAGGCACACTGGGATTACAAGAAAGTACGCCCTTTGATTTTAGAATCAGGGTCCTTGATCACAGCCAAGCAGGCGGAACGAAGAGTTTTGATTCTTGAAAATCCGGGCATGCCGGGTGAATCGAAGATTACTGAATCGCTGTATGCCGGTTTGCAGTTGATTCTGCCGGGTGAGGTTGCACCGGCTCATCGTCATTCGCAGTCCGCACTTCGGTTTATCGTTGAAGGGAGCGGTGCCTATACCGCGGTAGATGGTGAGAAAACCATTATGGAAGAAGGTGATTTTGTCATTACGCCGTCCTGGACCTGGCATGATCACGGCAATGACAGTACTGAGCCGATGGTATGGTTAGATGGATTGGACATACCGTTGGTGAGTATGTTGGATGCTTCGTTTTTTGAAAAATATCCAGATGATCTGTTTCCTCATTCACGGCCAGTTGGTGATGCTTTGGCCAGATATGGATCGGGTTTGCTGCCAGTAGGCTATGAGCTGGTTCAGCCAACATCACCTGTATTCAATTATCCTTTCGTAAAAACTCGCGAAGCACTGGAGCAAATGAAGTTGGCGGATGAATGGGATCCCTGTCATGGATTGAAATCAAGGTACGTCAATCCAGTCACCGGTGATTATGCGATGCCGACCATGGCTACTCACATGCAACTGTTGCCGAAGGGATTTGAGTCTGAAGCCTATCGATCAACGGATGCGACGGTTTTTTCTGTTGCCGAAGGGAGCGGAAAATCTATAGTCGGTAGTCAGACAATTGAATGGCGGAGGCGAGACACCTTCGTTGTACCCAGCTGGACCGAAGTTCGTCATTTTGCAACGGAGGAGTCATATCTATTCAGTTTTTCCAATCGTCCGGTTCAAGAAAAACTTGGGCTTTGGCGAGAAATTCGCGGTGATAATTAGGTAAAGATGTGAATATTACATCTACAGAAAATAACGCTGACGAATATTCTTCGAGCATTGATTACTATCAATCAGTTGTCCGGACTGGAATCTCATCCTGCGGCTGACTGTGTTTAATTCCTACCATAAACTCAAAAACTTAGTCGACTTGCGGAAAGTTACCACACTGTTACGCTGCTGATAGCGTTATACTTCAACAATGGTTGAGATGGTCGAAGTCAACTCAGTCATGATAGCGATAATAAACTACGACGTAAATTGCGTTGACTTCGCCAGCGAAAGGTTAGCAGATTCTGTCTAACTTTTCTTCCAACCATTAGGAAATCAATTATTGATGAGGTGTTGGTATGAATAATAAAAAAAATGACGGTTTCCGAGATCTAGTAGCGAGTGGAGGCATTTGGAAAGGTCTCCACCCAGGTATGGGGATCGCAGCAAAAGCGATGGTCGTGGTGTTTGTCGTATTCACAGCGCTCAACGTGGAATTCGCGAACGGCATCTACTCAGCAGTTCGAGGCTGGATCGAATCCGCGCTAAACTGGTACTACGTGAGTGCCTTGGTAATCATGTTCTTTGTCTGTATCTATCTAATGTGCAGTCGACATGGATCCATCAAACTTGGGGATGACAACTCCAAACCGGAGTTTAGCAACTTCTCCTGGTTCGCGATGCTTTTCTCAGCTGGAGTAGGTATCGGCCTGCTATTCTTCGGTATCGCAGAACCAATGTTTTACTTCGACAACACGCAGCCATGGGGTTATCCGAACAACCCGTTCGCGGACCGGGCAATGGTGACGGAAATGAATGAGGAACGGGCTGTACATGCGATGCGGGTCACCTACTTCCATTGGGGGTTCCACGCTTGGGCAGTCTACGTGATAATCGGTCTTTGCCTGGCGTACTTTGGATTCAGGAAGAAGTTGCCCTTGACACTGAGGTCATCCCTGTATCCGATCATCGGCGAAAGGATCTACGGGCCAGTTGGGCATGCAGTGGACCTTTTAGCTGTCTTCGGAACCGTTTTCGGTGTTGCAACTTCTCTCGGCCTCGGTGTAAGCCAGATGGCCGCAGGTCTCAACCATCTCTTTGGTATCGACCCCGGGATCATCACTCAGGTAACGTTGATTGCCGTAATTTCAGCCGTGGCAACTCTGTCAGCCGTATCTGGTGTTGGGAAAGGCATTCGAATAATTTCAGAGTGGAACATCTGGTTGTCGGCGGTTTTGTTGGCGTACTTCCTGTTCGGTGGCCCTGCTCAATGGCTAATGGGATTTTTCGTGACCACCATCGGCGATTATCTCTGGAATGCAATCCCGATGGGATTTGCCACTTTCAACGCTGAAGGTGAACGAGACTGGCAGGGTGGTTGGACTATCTTCTATTGGGGGTGGTGGATATCCTGGGCTCCATTTGTTGGAATGTTCATCGCTCGCATCAGTCGGGGGCGTACCATCCGAGAATTCATGGTGGGTGTAATGTTCGTCCCGACGACACTGGCTTTCTTCTGGCTCTGTATTTTCGGTGGCAACGCGATGTATATCGAGTTGACTGCTGAAGGTGGGGCGGGAACGGCAGGTATAGCGGAGCTTGTCCGTAACTGGAATCTGCCTGCTGCCCTCTACGGCACTATCGAATTGATGACAGGAGTGAACTGGCTCAACTGGATCATGGCTGCTTTGGCCACCTTCCTGCTGGCAACATGGTTCATCACTTCATCTGACTCGGGTACGTTGGTAATCACGACTATGCTCAGCATGGGCGATGATCACCCGCCACAAAAGTTCCGAATTGTATGGGGTCTCGGAGAGGGATTCGTTGCGGCGGTTCTTCTTCTTGCCGGTGGTCTCGGTGCACTGCAGACTGCATCCATTGCGGCTGCGCTGCCGGTGAGTGTGATCATGCTACTGATGACCTATGGCATTGTGAAATCGCTGAGTGAGGATTCATCAGCCGTAGTGGCCGAACCAGCTCAAACAGCCCCTGCAGCTGCAGAATGACTGTTGCAGCAACTGCTGAACTTCAGTTGTTGTCTGCAATAGCATAAGAAATACCGTGTGGGAGAATCAATACTCCCACACGGGTATTCTCGTTTTGGGGCAAGTCGTCCTATCTGGACGAATTGGTTCTATTGAACACGCAAGCGAGTAATTACTTCGGTTTTGAGCAAACTTAGTTCAGCCTTGCCGCTACTGAATCGATGGTCGGAGTATTCGGTAGAACTGTTGACATCCTCAGTTTAATTCGGAGTCTTCTTCCAACCGACTCTTGTAATGTGCCGAACCAGGACCTCGCGGTGCTCGAATCCCTCGAAATTCCCAGTCTCCACCCATTGCGGTTGATACCACTTCTTCTGTTGTCATAGGCTGATGTCCTACATCGTCTCGTATCGCAGTCGGGCCTTCTACGATAGTGTTGGTCAAAGATCCAAGACCTTCGACATCAACCGTAACCACATCGCCAGGCTCGACTGGTCGACTATTGGCTGGAGTTCCTGAAAGCAAAAGATCACCTGGTTCTAAAGTTATGTTTCGCGCTATGTCAGCGACGAGATAATGCATGTCCCATTCCATTTCATTGGTATTGCCGTCTTGTTTGACTTCGCCATTAACCAGGGTACGAATGCGCTTATTGTGAAAGTCCCAGTCCGTTACCAGTGCTGGACCCACCGGACATAATGTGTCGGAGCCCTTCACTCGTAGCATTGATCCCGCATCAGTATCGCGAAAATCATGCAGGCCATAGTCGTTTGAAACTGAGTAGCCGGCAATGTAATCTCCCGCTTCTGCTTGACTGATGTTTCGACAATACCGACCGATGACGATCGCAATTTCACCTTCATAGTTCAGCCATTTACAACGCTTTGGCCGAACGATTTCCGCTCCATGACCACAAAGAGCGGTTACTGGCTTGTGAAAATAGGTGGGTGTGGCCGGAAGTTTGGTCATAAATTCGTCTACACGGCTCTTGTAGTTCAGATGCACGCAGATGATTTTGCGAGGTTCCACAGGTGCCAGATGAATCGCATCTTCAATTCCGATTCTACGGCCATCTCCAGCGACCAGCTCATCCCCTTGTCGCTCCACTACGGTCGGATAACCCTCTAATAAAACACGACGATATTCGCTCATACTTCCTCCGAAATTGATCTTGGCTTAGCTCCTGAGCTCAGTTCAGAATGGCACCATATCATACCAATAAAGCCAATGAATTCTTCTTCAATCAACCTAAAATAATTTGCATTCCTGACCTAATCGAAAATTATGAAGTGATTGTGATGTCCCTGAAAGGTTTCATGTTTCCCCGAAGTGCCACAGGCAAAGCCTCTCTGGTACCCGATACTCCGTGGCACTACTCAGGTACCACACTGACGCTGGAATATTTGACAAGACCTGAAAATGTTGCTGAGCTGCTCCCGGAGTATCTTGAACCCGCTGATGAACATCCCGGTGCTGTCGCAGTGATTTGGGCTGACTGGCAAAACTGTCGGGATGACTACAGCGAAATTCTTGACCCGGCTCGTAGCCAATATATGGAAGTGTTCGTCGTAGTCAGATGCAAATACCAAGAAAAAACTTACTCTCGCTGTGTCTATATTTGGGTTGATTCTGACTATGCCATGGTTCGGGGACACCACCAAGGCTATCCAAAAAAACTTGCATCAATCTACACGTCACGCCCGATCACAGTCGGTCAGGCTGGGCCCAGACTTGAGCCAGGTGGTCGATTTGGTGCGAGTGTATCGGCTTATGACCACAAGCTTATTCATGCGACCTTTGAAATTACAGAAGAGTGTGATCATGCAGGATTTGTCAATAGCCATCCTATGCTACACAATCGGTGGATGCCTTCAATCGAAGGTGTTGGCGAAGACAGTCTGGATGAATTGGTAACCATGAGTGCCTATCAGGCAGAAGTAGGGCGTTCCTTTACCGGCAAATTTGATCTGCAACTATTTGATTCTCCAGTGGAAG
>CAZYSR010000182.1:0-4570 GCA_964649525.1 uncultured Gammaproteobacteria bacterium | reverse complement strand
ACACCCAATTAGTTCAACGGTGTCTAAATTGCCGTTTCGGGATCTCACTTGATCTGAAGGTTAGCCGTTTCCCGGGAAAATCAGAAATGGATAATTTTCAGGCTTACCTATGGACACGGATTAACCGGTACATTTGGTTCTCAACAGCCTGGCTGTAGTGCGAGATTAGAGCAGCCTAGGATCTTGTGGAAACTTCGCTGCAACCTTACTTTCGGATCGCGTCCTACGCAAATGACGCAGCCTATTTCACAATTGCTTGATGCTCCACTAAACAGCACTTAATGATGAAGTTATCATGGAATGAAATTCGCGTACGAGCATCTCACTTTGCTGAAGAGTGGAAAAATGCCAAGTACGAGAAAGGAGAAACACAGAGCTTCTACAACGAATTCTTCGAAGTTTTTGGTGTTCGAAGACGATCTGTAGCACGCTACGAGCAGCATGTCTCAAAGCTAAATGATCAGTCGGGTTTTATTGATTTGTTTTGGCCCGGCATGCTGATTGTAGAGCAAAAGAGCACGGGTCGAAATCTCGAGAAAGCTTATGAGCAAGCTGGTGAATATTTTGATGCCCTAGCGGAGCATGAGCGACCTCAATATATTCTCGTCAGCGATTTTCAAACATTCGATCTTTATGATTTGGATGAGCGAGAAAGAGTTTCATTCTCCCTCGCAAATTTACCTCAACATGTCGAGTCGTTTGGCTTTATCGTCGGCGTACAGCGCCGAGTATTTCGAGATCAAGACCCAGTAAATATTTATGCTGCGGAATTAATGGGACGATTGCATGACTCACTCCATGAAGCAGGGTACAAGGGACACAATTTGGAACATTTCCTGGTTCGTGTTGTGTTTTGCCTTTTCGCCGATGACACCGGAATCTTTGAACCGCGAGATATATTTCTAGAACTTATTGAAACACGTACAAGTGATGATGGTTCTGACTTGGGCTCGTGGTTGTCGCAATTGTTTCAAGTTCTGAATACGCCTGCACATGAACGCCAAGCAACGCTTGATGAGGACCTCGCAAGCTTTCCTTATGTCAATGGAAAGTTATTCGAAGGTCCGCTTCGTATCCCGGCTTTCGATGCTACCATGCGAAGAGAATTGTTAGCAGCTTGCTATTTTGATTGGTCCGAAATTTCCCCTGCTATATTTGGCGCACTTTTTCAGTCTGTTATGGACCCTGCGGAACGGCGAGCTCAAGGTGCTCACTATACGACAGAAAAGAACATATTGAAAGTCATAGAACCCTTGTTTATGGATGACTTACAAAGGGGATTTGAGCGACTAAAGTCCCGCAAAGATCGGCGTCGACATTCTGATCTTCGCCGTTTTCACAAAAAGCTTTCTACCTTGAGATTTTTTGATCCCGCTTGTGGCTGCGGGAACTTCTTGATTATTGCTTACAGAGAATTACGGCTTCTTGAAATTGCAATTTTGAAAGAAATCCACCCAAAAGTGCAGGATCGAATTCAGAGTGATATTGATGCCACATCTTTGTCACTAATCAATGTCGATCAATTTTACGGAATTGAAATTGGTGAATTTCCAGTACGAATTGCGGAGACTGCATTATGGATGATGGATCATATTATGAACAACAGACTAAGTCTCGAAATTGGTCAAACCTACACAAGAATTCCGTTGGAGACATCCCCAAACATTGTGCACGGAGATGCGTTAGAAAAAGACTGGGAGAATATTCTTTCGCCGAATAATTGCTCGTATGTGTTTGGTAATCCTCCTTTCGTCGGTGCTAAATTTCAAACATCAGATCAACGTGCTCAAGTGCACAGAATTGCAGCACTCGGTAAAAGCGGCGGTACACTTGACTACGTTGCTGCGTGGTTTATTAAATCAGGAGAATATGTGAAAACCAGTGACACTCGAATCGGATTTGTTGCCACCAATTCGATCACGCAAGGCGAGCAGGTCGCACAGTTGTGGCCGGTTTTATTCGATCGTTACAATCTGGAGATTGCTTTCGCGCACCGTACCTTCGCATGGGGATCGGATGCGCGTGGCAAAGCGCATGTGCATGTAGTAATTCTTGGTTTAAACAAATGCAATATGACACAATCAACAAAGCGACTGTTCAACTATCCCAACATTAATGGTGAACCAGAGGAAAGCACTCACTCCGTATTATCGCCTTACCTATTTGATGCAGCTAGTTTGTCTGATCCACACCTAGTCGTGAGTGAGGTAAGTATACCTATACATGGTATGGGCAAACTGATCACCGGAAGCCAGCCTATAGATAATGGTGAATTCATTTTTGACGCAGAGCAACGAGCTAAATTACTTGAAGAGGAGCCTGAGGCGGCTCAATTTCTCCGCCCTTATGTTGGATCACGTGAGTTTCTACAAGGAGGAAAACGGTGGATTTTGGCTTTGCAAAATATTTCTCCGAGCGTTCTGAAAAAACTTCCTCAAGTGCGAGAACGAATGGTTGCTGTCCGCCGTTTTCGGATGAAGAGTAAACGCAAGAGTACCTTGGCGATAGCCGAGTATCCGACACGGTTCAATGTCGAAGTGATTCCTACTTCGCCATTTTTAGCCATTCCTGAGGTTAGTTCTGAACGGCGTGAGTACGCACCTATTGGTTGGTTAGAGCCACCAGTGATACCAAGCAATAAGCTTCGTCTTCTGGAGAACGCCACTCTTTCTGATTTCGCATTGCTGACCTCCGCTATGCACATGGCATGGACGCGCTACATTGGAGGTAGACTAGAGAGTCGATATCAGTATTCGGTCGGCATCAACTACAACACTTTCCCTTTACCTCCCAAGGAATCTGATAATTCCCAACTTGAATCATATGCTCAAGCAATTCTTGATGCGAGAAATAAACATCCAGAAGCAACTCTAGCTGATTTGTATGACCCTGATCTAATGCCGCCGGAATTACGAAAGGCCCACCAAGCATTGGACAAAGCAGTGGATCGACTTTACCGTCGATCAGGATTCTCCTCGGAACGTGAACGCATCGAGTATTTGTTACAGTTGTATGAAAATATGCGAATGCCCTTGATTTTATCTACGAACCCAAAACCAAGACGTAGGCAGCGAAAGGGTCGTGATGTTATCAAATTAACACCGTGAACTTACTCAAATAACGGCAGTAGTTGTGAAAATAGTAAAGAGAAATTGACTTGCGAAAGCCAACTGTCAAATTTTGGTCCTCCCCCGAAAATGTAGAGACGACAATTTTAGTAGTGTAAGATAGATTGTCGGAGGTTTTCTGTGATGAGTAACCATAAATATTCGGAAGAATTGAAGGCCCACATACTGGCGGAGCTGGAATCGGGAGCGAGTGCCGGGAGTCTGGCCAGAAAGTATGAGCCGTCGGAGGCGACGATTCGGATCTGGATGCGCCAGGTCGCTGAGGCGAAGCTGAAGGAGTCTGAGTCGACGGAGGATGATGAGTCGAAGATCCGTCGACTGGAGCGTCGTAATGCACAGCTGGAGCAGGAGAATGCGTTCTTAAAAAAAGCGGCGGCCTGGTTCGCGAGCGACAGCGTGACCGGCACTGGTGGGACCAGGCGCACAAATTGATTGAAGCGGAGCGCCAGAATTTCACGGTTCGACTGATGTGTCGGGTGCTGGAGATATCAGAATCGGGCTGGTATGCGTGGCGAAGACGTGAGCCCGGTGCACGCGCGTTGGCCAATGCGCGACTGACGGAGAAGATCCGCACCATCATGGTGGAGAGCCGCTCGACCTATGGTGCGCCGCGGGTGACGGCAAGGCTGCGTCAGGATGGTCATGCGGTCAGTGAGAATCGGGTTGCGCGCCTGATGAAAGCCGCCGGATTAAGGGCTTTGTACTCGAAATCGTTTGTCAGAACAACGGTGAGGGGTGGCAGAGCCCATGGCATCCAGGATCTGGTGCGTCGTGAATTCAGCGTCAGCGGACTGGATCAGTTGTGGCTGTCAGACATGACGTATCTGCGCACCCTGGATGGATTTCTGTATCTGGCGGTGGTTCAGGATGCCTGCAGCCGTCGCATTGTGGGCTGGGCCATGCAGAAAAACCAGCAGGCCAGTCTGATGGTCAGGGCGTTGAAGATGGCGCTTTTGAATCGCAGCCATGCCGGCGTGATTCATCATTCGGATCAGGGTTCGCAGTACTGTTCTGATGAATATCAGAGGGTGTGTGAATCGCACGGGATCGAGCAGTCGATGGGTAGCATCGGTGACTGCTATGACAATGCGCAGGCGGAATCGTGGTTTGCGACGCTGAAGCGCGAATGCGTGTTGAGAACCGGTCCGCTGGTGTCATCGAAAGTGCTCAGGCACCGGGTGATTGAGTACATTGAATCGTGGTACAACACCCGCCGGATTCATACCCGTTTGGGGTTTAAGACTCCGGTGGAGTTTGAAGCGCAGCTGACTCAACCCAAAACCATGCAGCCATTTTCACGTGAAAATGGCTGCATGCATAGTATGCGCGTCTCTACCAAATCGGGGTAGGTTCATATCGCCTAACCTGAAAACGTCACAAGAAAATTTTGAATTTTGCCACGAATTAATCTTTAGCGGCGTTGGATACTAATACGTAAATTG
>CAZYSR010000181.1:0-7077 GCA_964649525.1 uncultured Gammaproteobacteria bacterium | reverse complement strand
AGTTCAAGCTGAATTTGGTTTTGTAAACGATACGAAGCTTTTCAGGAATATACCTAGGTGGTAGTCAGACCTTCAGAGCATTTTTTCGCCAGAAATGGCGGACAAAATAAATCGGGGTGCCTGAGCACCCCGATTGAAGCTTGTGTTGAAACGGTGAACCGTTAGAAATCGACCTTCAGGCCAACCCAGGTTTTACCGCTCTTGCCATCGTCGTTATTGGCATGCTCGACGAATGCAGTGGCACCATCACCCAGACTCCTGTTGAACGAAACCAGCCATGGATCGGTCGACGCACCGCCTGCTTTCACTTTACGTGCCTGCAGCAGGTAGTTGAGACCAGTGTCGCCCATAGAACCGGCTACGCCATAGTGGGTGACCGTCGTCTTTGCACCTGTATTGTTGGTTTTCGACTGGCTCTGTCCCAGATGCAGGGTTACACCGCCAAATCCGAACTGAGCCGCCACGTGATTCGACTTGCTGCCGTTGGTGTCAACCAAAGTTCCCATCACTGCATCCATTGCTGCGACTGCTGCTGTAGCTTCTTCAATGACTTCCGAGTCGAGCGCATGGTACTGTACATTCGTGGCAGGTGTGACTGCACCGCCTCCAGCAGGAGTTGTGTATGTCGTCAAAGTCGAAACCCAGACGGAAACCGTTGTACAGGCATCATCAGCTTCCGCATCTTCCGCATCGCATGTGCCAATTGAAAGAGTTCCAGAACCATCTGTTGCTCTTACGATTGCGCCAAGACCGGTAGCATTGAGCGCTCCATCGGTAACGTTGGTTGTGTCATTTGCAGCAACCGTGACATCCATCATCATAGCCGGTGCCGTATCGTCTGCCGTACCGTCCTTATTGTGGTTGGTTGTTTGATACGTTGCTGGCATCCCTTCAACCGCTGGAGTCACGACTCCTGTCATCAGCGTGTCTTCCTTGTTCACATGGGCGAAGGCGACCTTGCCGACGTCTCCCAGGTCAACCGTCAGGCCGAACTCCAGCTGGTCGACCGCTCTGGAGGTGCGTGTGCCACCACCCATGACCGCATCAATCTGCATGCTGATGCTGCCGGCAGAAACCGCGTAGGACAGTGCATTGCCAACCCGATAGGAGGTGGCTGCATCACCCCAGAGGAGTGAGTTGTCGGTGATCGCACCGGTCGAATTGTAGCTGGCGCTCCAGATCTGACCCAGAGTAAGCGAACCGAATCCGCCGGACAGTCCCACGTTGGCCAGCCGGCCACCAGCCTGACTGGCGTCTTCCGTGCTGAACTTGTGCTCGAAGCGGTAGGTGGCGCTCAGTCCTTCACCCAGTTCGTTCGCACCCTTGATTCCCCAGCGCGAGCCACCGTCCATGAAGCGGGTGTCCGCTCCACCGCCGAACGTGACACCGCCGCGCAGCGAACCGTACCAGCTGGCTTCCGCAAACACGGCCGAGGGGATGCTCAGCGCGCCTGCCAAAACCAGACAAGAAATCAGGTATTTTGAAATTTACCTAGAATCTAATTTGCAAATTTCATCGTAGATTAGTAATCAGAAAGTTATTTTCAAGCTAATGTTTGAGGCTGTCTCCAGATAGCTTCTTGACTTAATTATTGATAAATTCGAATTGTAACTGTCATTCTATTTCAGCCAGATAAGCACTAATTTTTGTTTCATAATATCAATTTAAGTCACTTAACCTATTGTTATAATTAAAATTTAATTCAGTATGATTAACCTTAACTTGAGACTTCTTAATCTAATTGACCTTAGCCAGTCCAATTGAATCATCCTTGGTTTTCATCTTCACCTGAGATGCTTGGACATGCAGTCCAAATACTCCAGCACGTTCGTTCAATCTCAATTCCTATCCTCACTGAAGAATTTCGATACATTTTGCTGGAAGAGGCGAAAAAGTATCCGCTTCGACCAGCTAAAAATACGGTTGGAACAGCGAACAACCTCGTTCACCAGGATATGCTGCTCCAGGATCAATTGAAGAGCGACGGCGCATTCGCCGAACTGGTGGTCGCATTTCAGCAGCATTTCGATGAAGCCATCTTTGAGCATTCATATTTTTCGGCACCAGTCGTATTCAATGACGTCATGCTTCAGAAATATGAACCAGATTGCGGTGGAATCACACCACACAGAGACCGAACAGACTATCGGCACATCATCTGTCTATTTGTTTTGGAGGGATTCGGTCGTTTCTATATAGCAGACGATCGAACTAAAACAAATGCAATGGAAATTGTGAACCTGCCGGGTGATGTAGTACTAATGCCCGGACCCGGATTTGTTGGGCTCAATGACCGCCCATTCCACTATCTGGAAAACATAACACAGGAACGCTGGGTCTTTGGCTTGCGCCACGATCAGAGCAAACTCATCTGACCTGTTTCCCAAAGATTGCAGAATTCCTGCAGTATCAGCAGAGATTCAAAACAGAATATACAACCGCGCAAAGTTATTCCATCGCGCATTTGAAGAGAACACGCTAGGCCTACAATAGTCCCTCTTCTTCAAGTACTTTCCGGGCTACACGAAAACACTCAAGACTTTGCGGGACTCCACAATAGATTGCAATGACGTGAATGATGGAACGAATTTCTTCCCTACTTACACCATTTCTAAGCGCACCACGACAGTGAATTTCCCACTCATGCATTTTGCCAAGTGCCCCAATCATTGCCAGATTCATCATTGAACGAGTCTTTGGGTCAATTGTCGAATCCGTCCAACCAAATCCCCAGCACCATTCAGTCATAGCTTCTTGGAAAGGACGATTGAATTCATCGGCTGCATCCAGATTTTTCTGCACATATTCCTCGCCGAGTGTAGCCTTGCGTGCCTCAAGACCTTTCTCAAATAGTTCTTTGTCCATCAATTTCTCCTGGTGACTGAGCAGAATGACTTCTCTGTTTCAAAACCCCGTCAGATTCAGTGAAACAGTATGGCTGGTGAATAATTAGCTAAAAACGATAAAAAGTTTTTACTGAGTTTGAATGCCGGCTCGCATCCACTCCTGTAGCACCTCAATTGAGTGCTCAGAATGAACGCCTCCTTTGGGATCGACGACCAAAGGCCCTGGCCGATAGCCTCGATTTCGCATACCCCGCTGTACGGATTCAACTAACCGAATGTCTTCCGCAACGGTAGTTTGCAGATCCTGTTCAGCTAAAGCATCAATAACTTCGGAATCTTCTCCATCAACTGAGAACCATCCGCGTTGCACTTCAACATGGTCGACATCTATTTCCCGCCAGCAATAAGTGTTCAAAATGTTACCTGGATACACCTGAAATGAGAACATGGGCCAAAGATACCACGATGAGTACTTTCCCGCCGTGGCATTCGCTTCAAGATTGATCGGATAACTCATTCTGTCGAGATTCTGACATTCAGTGGTGTGTCTGAGACAGTATCCCTGTGGTTGAATATCGTAAGTTTCCGGTTTGATGACTCCGTTCGAAAAAACTCTGTGATTGATTGGACAGTGATAGCATTCAGAGTAATTTTCAACGGACAGTTTCCAATTACAGTTTTCCACCAGCTTTTCAACTCGAAATAGCTTCAAGCGATCAATTTGTGGAACAAATTCTCGAATCTCCTCATGTACATTTGGATACCACTCTTTCATAGAGCTGGCTTCGGAATCCAGATTCACAAACAGAAAGCCATGAAAGTTCTCGAGATTCGCGGAAGTCAAACAAATTTTAGATATATCCAGTCCTGGTACGGATGACAGATTTCGGCCATATCGAAGCTGACCGTCAAGGTTATATGTCCAGGCATGATAAGGACAGACAATAACACGCTTGTTGCCAACACCAGTGACCAGTTCATGTGCCCGGTGTTGACACACGTTGAAAAACGCATGAATCTTCCGCTCGTTGTCTCTGACGCAAAAAAGCCCCTGTCCTGCGATTTCAAAGGTAAAGAAATCTCCACATTCAGGTATTTGTGATTCATGACCGGCATACTGCCAGGTACTGGATAAAGCACCCTCTCGTTCTCTCACCAATATTTCCGGTTCGGTATAGTATCGAGGTGGCAAATTTCGAGTCAGTTCGGATTTTGAGTTCATGAATGTTCGAGAAATTCGTTGAAAGCAATAACTACTCTCAAATTTTACATTTCTTCAACAGTTTTGGTGAATTCCAGTCTCACCGATTTCTAGATTCAGCCAGTTTATAGAATCGTTTAATAACAGTATCTTACGATCACTTCGCTAAACCTGTAAATCGCACTGAAAAAAACATTTTCTCTCACTTTAAATTTTTTGTAAAAAAGTGCTTCGCTGTTGACAATTCTCGTTAATAATGCGCGTTTTTCTCGTGATGTGCTTTAACCGATTTTCGTCGTTGCAAAACTCATTACCAGCTGAATCCAATCCTCTTCCCGATACTGCCCAAGTCGTCATTATCGGAGGTGGGATTATGGGTTGCGCGCTGGCTTATCACATCACCAAAGAAGGTTGGAACGATGTTGTGTTGCTGGAAAAAGCAGAGTTAACCTCGGGATCAACCTGGCACGCAGCCGGTCAAATCACCCGTTCTACTTCCAGCATCAACCTCGGAAAGTGTGTCGACTACAACATCAGGCTGTACGCGGGGCAGTTGCAGGAGGAAACCGGACAGGCTGTGAGTTGGAATAACTGCGGTTCTATCCGTCTAGCATACAGCGAGGATGAAATGGATTGGCTCCGCCACACCCTGAGCGTCGCTCGATCGCTGCAAGTCCAAATTGAATTGGTCACAAAATCTCAAATTCGAGAGATGCACCCTTTCTACAATCTTGATGGCGTTGTAGGAGGCCTTCATACTCCCGATGATGGTCATGTGGACCCATCATCAGTTACCACTGCATTGGCAAGTGGTGCACGATCATGCGGCGCGAAAATCATACGACGCTGTCGGGCAACAGATATCAAACGTCAATCCGATAGCGAGTGGATCGTATCAACTGAAAAAGGGAGCATTCGATGTGAACACGTCGTGAATGCTGGTGGCACATATGCGCGTCAGATTGGTGAGTGGAGCGGCTTAAACCTACCTATGGTTTCAATGACGCATCACTATGTAGTTACTGATACCGTTGAAGAGTTTCTTTCACTTGAAAAAGATCTGCCGGTCATTCGCGATGATACCAAAGTTTCCGGATACATTCGAATGGAACAAAAGTCCGGTCTGATTGGAATTTACGAAAAAGAAAACCCGAACGCTGTATGGGAAGACGGCTGTCCATGGGAAATTGAACACGAACTCTTTGACCCTGACTACGATCGGATACTTCCTTGGCTGGAAAACGCAATGGAGCGTATGCCGGTGTTTTCCGATTTGGGTATCAAGCGAACCGTGCACGGTGCAATTTCCCACCCTCCTGATGGTAATCCACTGATCGGCCCTGCCCCCGGTTTAAACAATTACTGGTGTTGCTGCGGCACACAAATTGGCATTGGCTGGGGACCGGCGTTGACGCGCGAACTTGCGCGTTGGATTGTTCACGGTTCCTCTGACATATCCATGCGTGAATTTGATCCTCGTCGATTTGGCAGTTACGCAACAAAAAGCTGGCAAACAACCAAAGGCAAGGAAGACTACTGCCTGCGCCATGAAATCCCTTTTCCTCATTTCAACCGTTTAGCTGATCGGCCGGTCGCTCCCAATCCGCTTTACCCGGTACTGAAAGGAAGGGGTGCGATCTTTGAGGAAGTTTGCGGACATGAACGCCCCCGCTGGTATGCTCCATCCCATATGCAACCCGTCGATCAATACTCTTTCAATTTAAACATTGTGGATGAGATTGTCGGTGACGAAGTTCGTACCGTTCGAAGTACCGTGGGATTGATGGATATCTCGGCATTTGCAAAAGTTGAGCTTGCAGGTGCAGATGCCAGCCGATTCCTAGATTACATCTTCACTGCGAAAGCACCCGCGAATGTGGGTTCCATTGCTCTCGGATACCTGTTGAATCATCGCGGGCGAATCGAGCTGGAATTAATCGCTGTCAGAACGGCAAGCGATCGATTTATGCTCATATGTGCGGCATTCTACGAAAACCGACTGCTTGACCATCTTACACAGCACTCCTCTAGCATGTCAGTTGAAATTGTCAATCTATCGCGCGAGTGGTGTGGACTATCAATTCAGGGTCCGCTGTCCCGAAAGGTGCTGGAAAAAACCACCACAATCAAGTTAGAGAATGACAGTTTTCGCTGGTTTACGGCCCAAACAATCAATATCGCTGGACACCCTGCATTGGCGATGCGCATATCCTACAGCGGTGAATTAGGCTGGGAAATTCATGCACATCGAGACCACATTCTGGACATATACAACGCATTATGGCAATCCGGTGAATCAGAGGGAATTGTGCACTACGGATCATTTGCCATGAACGTTATGCGAATGGAGAAAGGTTTTAAGGGAGCATCCGAATTAACAAACGAAGTTACTCTACCCGAAGCAAATGTAATGACGTTTGCGAATATGAGCAAGTCCGATTTCATCGGAAAATCCGCCACCGAAACCAGCCTAAATTCAAAACTTCCATGGGTTTGTGCTTACCTGGCCATTGATCAAGTGGGCTCACATATTGGACACGGCGGTGAAGCTGTCCTACATAATGATATTGTGGTAGGTTCAACTACATCTGTCGTTTACAGTCACCTCGCAAAATGCGCACTTGCTTTTGCATATTTGAACCCCGAATCAGCAAATCCCGAGACTAATTTAAGTGTTCTTGTAGCTGGCGAACCAGTAAATGCCAGAGTACTAAACAAAGCTGTCTATGATCCCTCAGGGCGGCTGGCTAGAGGTCTGAATTCATGACAAAAATACCTTCTGTAATGAGAGCCGTAGTGCTGACAGGTCATGGCGACATGGACAAACTGGAATACCATGACGACTGGCCTACTCCAATTCCAAGTGCCTACGATGTACTGATCCAGGTTGGTGCATGCGGTCTAAACAACACCGATGTAAATTCGCGAACTGCATGGTATTCAAAGGGCGTATCCGAAGCGACGACAGGCGAAACGTTTGAAACCGCAGAATCAGATGATGCAAGTTGGGGAGGTGCAGCAATTCAGTTC
>CAZYSR010000180.1:0-4257 GCA_964649525.1 uncultured Gammaproteobacteria bacterium | reverse complement strand
ACCACTCTCTGAGTGAGGATTTATTCTTTCGAGTCAGTATCGAAGCGCACCAGTTCAGAATCTTCTCCTGTATCTCTCAATCTGATTAACGAATCAGCGATTTCATCCAATCGTATTTTGCCGAGATTTGCAGTAGTCCACAATATTCGCATGTACGGTAGTATTTCGGTCATTTGGAAATTTATTAAGCAAATTTTGAAGCTGGTGAGTAACCTAGGTTTGAAGAAATTATTTCGGTCACACTATCGCAAAGTATTTACTTCTGAACCAATCATTCAAGATACAGGCCTACAAATAGGGTCAGCCCAGTAATCAGAAGATCCATCAGAACATACTTTGGATAGTGTCAAATTAAGGGTCTTTTGTATTTAGTTTGACAGGTGAAAAATCTGATCGATTCAACGTAATTCACTGCGTTCAAATTGGCCTCAAATCATTACATTTATTCGTAGAGCTTGGCTCTCTTTCGATTGAATTTCGCTCAGCGCATAATGATATAAACCAGAGTATTGGATTCATGATTCTGAATAATTCTGTTTTTAAAACCATGTCAATCTAAATACATAGCACCGTTAAACTTGTGTAATGATTTTGACGACTAATCACTCCGGATTAACTCATTTGACAATTCCAAATTTTCTCAGAGTAGCTTTTTTCTTTTCTCTCAGCTTTTTGCTGTTGGCGCAAGTAGCGCTTGCCGACACAGTTTCGGAAAAACTCTGGGAAGAGACGCTGATCATGGTTCGGGAAGACTTCCCTCGCGTGCAACACATCTCGACTGAAGAATTGGCATCAATTCTGGAAGAACACACGGACTTCACGCTACTGGACACCCGTGAACCTGAGGAGTATGAAGTAAGCCATATCCAGGGCGCGTTTTTGGCAGAAGGTGTTCGCGACGCATTGAAAGTCCTCAAAGATAAAAGCCGAGAAGATCTTGTCATTGTCTACTGCTCAGTCGGTTACCGCTCTTCAAACATAGCAAAAAAACTCGCCCGACGAGGCTTTACAAACGTGGTCAATGTAGAAGGTTCGCTTTTCAAATGGGCCAACGAAAATCGCCCTGTATTCAGGGGAGACAAAGCGGTCGATAAAGTTCACCCCTATGATGAAGACTGGGGACGTCTGCTCGATCAAAAATTTTGGCCGTGACAAGTCTTGAAGGAATTCCCCACAATCGAAAGGAACATTTGGACAAGTCCTAAACCTGTTCATGTTCAGTTCGAGTCAGCTATTGCCGCACACAATCTGACGTTCGATCGTCTGTTTGACCTAATTGATGTCCCTTGCTTGTTTGAACGGATTGACTCCCCACTACCCACAGAGGAACATCAGGTCCTACAAGCTCTCGCCGACAGCGATCTAATTACAGCTGCTGAATCTGGCTACTGGAATATCACCAATACCGGCGCCATTCTGCTTGCCACTCGTCTGCAGGATTTTCAAACGCTAAAGCACAAAGCGGTGCGCCTGATTCGATATCAGGGCAACAGTCGAGTCGAGATCGAGTTGAAACGAACTTTGTCGAAGGGATATGCGAATGGATTTGAAGAACTGATGAATCTGGTCACTGAATCGCATTCAATAGCAAAAAGTCATGGAAAAGGATCTAGCAAGAAGAAATCCGTTTGGTCCGAACTCGCATTGCGAGAATTGATCGCGAATTCACTAATCCATCAGGATTATTCAACACCAGACTCTGGACCATTGATCGAGGTTTTCGATGATCGCATTGAAGTGGTTAATTCCGGGCTTCCGCTGGTAAATGAGCAGCAACTGGTCAATTCTTCACCAAAGACTCGAAATCACAAAATTTTGTCACTCATGCGTCAGATGAACCTTGCAACAGAAACTGGCTGCGGTTGGGATCGAATTGTTGCAGATGCAGAGCGTTGCGGTATGCCCGCACCTTTACCTGAAATTGACGAAAACACCACACGCGTAGTGATGCTGTCTCCAAGAGGATTAACTGATATGGACTACTCAACCCGAGTCTGGTCTGTGTATCAGCATGCATGTCTCATGTTTGCGAATCGGGATCACCTTACCAATGGATCGCTTAGACAACGGTTTGGGATTGAACTCAAGAACAGCGCAATTGCTTCACGCCTGATAAAAGAAGCCGTCGAAGCCAAGGTCATCGTGCCTTACCAGGCAGAAATTGGTCGAAAGCACATGCGTTATATTCCCAACTGGGCTGATTCTGATCAAAGCAGCTTTATTTGACTGTTATTTGATTATTCTACCGAGTACCTCTATTTTATCACCAACAAGAGTAATCGAAGTACACAATCTACGGTATCGTTTTTCTGAATATATAGGGATGTTTGAATACCGAAAAAAGAAAAAAGGCATCCTATGTGGATTGATTCTCCACTCATCCTGACTTGATTTTGATTCCCGCCAACACAGCAACAATAGCAGTTTAAGTCTTTGAATAAACATATTTTGTTTATTTGACTTTTATTTGATAGTAGATTGGTTTTCTATATTGACTGAATCCATACTGAAAGGTTGTTTTGGGGTGCTAATCAGGCTTCGAAATGTACTCAGCAAAATCTTTGTAGCCAACTACATTCAGGATGAAGCGGGAAATTAATGCTGAGTGATTGATCGACTCAACGATATGGGATTTATGCCGCAGAATATGCAGCTGGTACTGTCTCTTGTTTTCCGACGTAGTTGAGATTTTCCGCACTACGGCTCTTTTCAATCGCTTTAAGCAGCCTCACATATAGCCAGCGTTCTCGCTCCCAGAAATATTCCACTTGCTCGCGAGAAAATTGTCCATCTGCATCTAGACGACGAACCATGCTATTCAGATGGCCCTGCTCTTCTGCCAGAAGTTTAGCGAGTGAAAAATCGAGTCCTGCCTCCTCAATGCAGCTAGCCAGAATTTCGTAAGCCCAAACCGCCCTGAACTCTACAATCAGCGACATGTATAGATAGATCGTTCGGTAGTTTGCATCACGACCAAAATATCGGACCATGGAAACTTCCAGCCTAGAAAAGTAAGCTCGAGCGTAAGCCGGTGCGATTAATTGAGATTCCGCATAGTCTAACCCTGAACCCTTGAATCTTTCTGCATGACGCTTGAACAGTACCGCGTGCCCGGTTTCTTCGTTCAAGTGTTTCAGTGTGGGGTAGTCGATGACATCACCCTGTTGCGTCGCCATGATCTTATAACTGCCAATGTGCTCCATATATGACAGCGTATTGCAAAACAACCATCGGAACTCACTATCGGACAGTAGGTCAGTGAATACCCGTTCAGTCCACTCTCGAAGATCCTCATTATTACGAGAGAATGATTGAACCAACTGAGGTATTTCAGTCATTACGACACTGCAACCCTGAATTCGGCTGTACTTGAAGCGGGCTCACCGTCTATATCCGGCAGCATCTCCACGATACCCAATTTATCAAACAGTGCAGCGTCGTGATCGTATTCGACATTGTCGGTAGTCAACAAGCGATCGCCAACAAAAATGGAATTTGCGCCAGCAAAGAAACACATCGCCTGAAGTTCTTCAGACATGGTCCGTCGACCTGCTGAAAGCCGAAGCACTGATTTTGGCATCATGATTCTGGCCACCGCAATTGTGCGTATAAATTCAAGTGGCTCAACCTTAGTTTCCCCTTCAAGTGGTGTACCAGGAATCGGTACCAGCATATTGATTGGTACACTTTCAGGCGGCTCTTCCAGGTTAGCTAACGCGCGTAGCATACTGCCGCGATCCTGCTGTGTCTCTCCCATTCCCAGAATTCCGCCACAACATACCTTCATTCCCGCTTCACGAACATATCCAATCGTTTGCAGACGATCTTCAAAAGTTCGCGTCGTAATGATTTTGTCGTAGTATTCAGGAGATGTATCAACATTGTGGTTGTAGTAATCCAACCCTGCTTGCTTTAACTGAATCGCCTGATCACGATCAAGCAGTCCCAGCGTCATGCATGTCTCCATCCCCAAGGCCTTCACCTCGCTGATCATCATACACAGCTGGTCCATATGTCTGGCTTTCGGACCGCGCCAGGCTGCACCCATACAATATCGACTGGCACCATCAGCCTTGGCCGACTTGGCATCCGCAATCACCTCTTCAACCGACATCAGTTTGCTCGGTTGAACTTCAGTTGCATATCGAATCGACTGACTGCAGTACTTGCAGTCCTCCGGACAACCGCCAGTTTTGATATTAACCAGCCGACTTTTCTGTACCTCATTCGGAGCAAAATGCTGCCGATGAACAGTTT
>CAZYSR010000179.1:0-2036 GCA_964649525.1 uncultured Gammaproteobacteria bacterium | reverse complement strand
GTTCCGAGTCGCTTCATCCGCACCGTCTACGTAGACAGGTAATGTACCGGTTCGGTTGAGATTTAGAATGGGAAAGCCATATTGGCGTAATCGATCTTCCGTAGCCTTTGAACTTGAAACGGTCCCATCGATTTTCCCTTTTATTCTTGGGAGAAGATCGATAAATGCATTGGCAGTAGAACCGGTACCAACGCCCACTACATCGCCAATTTCAATGTAGTCCAATGCTGCTTCAGCAGCAATTTGTTTCATCGAGTCAGTGTTCATATGAAAAACCAACAAAATTCCAAAGAGTGGTTAGTGATTGGGTTACCTATACTTCAGTCTGCTGTATTGAACATCTCAATATCTTGTTTGTGCGTCTGCTCTGTACTTCACACGTCACTTTTCGACTGATCTAACTGAGGTGAAAAATTCAGACACCAGTTACTCCTTTACTACTTAAACAGAAAAATTAACGATACAGTCAACAGTTGTGAAATCAATTACATTCCAGCGACTTCCACGATTTTTAGGATGTGTTTAGCCCGTGAGCAGGCAACGTACTTGAGCGTTCGATCCCTGTCCATTTTCTTGTCTAGGGGTGTTGTCAGAACGATGACGGTATCGGCTTCGAGACCCTTAAACCGAGCGAAAGACTCAATCAGAACACCTTCGTTGTTTTGCCAGGAATCGAGATCTCGGGTTGCATGAATGCGTTTGAATTTGGTTGGCCAGTCATCGACAGGAAATCCGGGTACCAATACAGCAATTTGCGACGGATGTAACCCGCTTGTACTGGAAGAGCACAACTGGTTGACCAACTCCGTAATCTTTTGAAATCCTTCATTTCGAGATGCTACTTTAAAGACTTCAATATCGTGAGTTTTCATGTCTGAATCAGGGGTGATCAGAAGATCACAGTACGCTGCTATATCAGGGGAGTTTCTACAGTTTTTCTCTAACGGAAATGATTCGCCGAGTTCGTCGGGCAATTGCAGTCCATCACGAACATAGAGATTTTGGTTGGGATCGAAAAAAACATAAAAACAGCTCTTGTTCTCGGGGTCCTCAAAAACTGAGTCTAGGCTATCCCACCATAACTCGTGAAAATCCTGACCTTCGTCGACAATCAGAGCGTCAAACTTCTGGCTGGCAGGCAAAGCTTCACAAGCTTGCATAAGCAATTCTGGTGCCTCTTCGTTCCAGAATTTTTGCTCATCGTTTGATTTGTCTGGATCAAATTTGACCCCTGAGGCTTTGCAGAAGTCATGAACCAGGCCGTGATAGTTGTTGATCGTTAGTGAGCAATCGAAGTCAGTTTGAGCGGTTTTGTTCAGCCAGTCCTTAAGTGGGCGGTTGTAACACAGCAGCAGAGTGCGCATTCCCGATTGTGTCGTTTGCTGCGCTTTCGCTAGTGCCAGCAATGTCTTTCCGGTACCAGCTCCTCCCTGAATCAAGGCAACGCGCTGATTATTCAATATGGACAGTACGTTCTTCTGCTCCTCAGTCAGTCGGTGAATTTCCCGTTCCTTTTCTTCAATTTCGCGCCACAGTACCGGCACAATGTCGAACTTTGGGTAAAGGGAGAGCTCAATGTTTTTAACTTCAGCGCGGGTCAGAGGTTGGTGATTCTCACGACGAAATTTGCTAATAATTCGGTGTATACGCTGTTCAAGATAGTCCAGGTCATCGACATCTAAAACAAGTGATCGAGCAATACCTGGCGGCAGCTCTCCATGAAACCTGCCGTCGGGAAAAGCAACGGCATAACCGTAAGTACAGGGCAATTCAGAAGAAATAAGACGTTTTCTTATATGTTTAACAAGTGCATACATATTGACGCGGACCTGTTGGAACGGATCTTTGTTTAGCCACTTTCTGTTCTCGGAATCGGTAAGCCGCCACCAATCGTTGACACCTGGGTCATAACCCAAAACCCCTCCTTTTACCTCGACGAAGAGTAGGCCAATCTTTTCATCCAGAATGACAAAATCACATTCTCCTTCTTTCAATCGGCCTGATTTGTTCGCTTGAACCCAATTTAGACTGTGCAT
>CAZYSR010000178.1:0-1952 GCA_964649525.1 uncultured Gammaproteobacteria bacterium | reverse complement strand
GCGATTCACCAGTTACCTGCCAAAAATCATCATAAGCTCCCATCAGACTTCGAAGCCACGTGTATTGCAGTTGTTTGCTTCGCCACATCTCCGATACTGGCTGTTCCAGTTCACCAAGTGCAGCACTGTGCTGAGCCGCTGCCGAATGGACATCCAATAGTGTTCCATAAGCATCGAATACGCAGACACGAATATTGGAAAACGACTGAGACATTTTGAATCTCCTCCTTAGTTGTTGGATGGTGGGGGTAAAGAATAAGTGCAGGTTACATGGGCAACCAAATCATTCTGCTGGTGGTTGCCAAAGAGCTCAACAACACCCACTGCAAGACGTTTGCCCAGCTTGATAACCTTAGCTTCTGCAACAATGTCGCCCGGTTCCGGTCGAATCAGAAAATTGATGTTAAGGTTTGAAGTAACTGCCATCTGAACTCGTCCCGCACGACTCATGATTGCACCCCACATGGCAAAATCGGCCAAGGCCATCATTATTGGTCCAGATACGGTACCACCAGGACGCAGAAAATCCTCTTTATAAATCGCTCGTACCGTGCATTCTCCATGCTCAAGACGTTCCACATTGAATCCCAGCACCTCCAACAGTGGCAGTTCCTTGTGGGCGATGCGGCTGAATTCTTCTAGCGTAATTGTGGACATCGAACTTTCAAACTTGCAGTGAATAACCAATTAGGCGTAAAATTATAAAAATCGTCGTCTCAACCGAGAACAAGTCATGAGTCAATTAGCGACAGACCTTTCCACGTTAACTGAACCGCTACTATATCGCGAAGATTTTGAATCGATCACTCGAATCACTCTTAACCGACCTCAGAAATACAACCCCCTGTCGCGAGATATGCTCGCACAGTTGCAGTCAACATTCGACGAGATCGCCAGCGATGAGTCCGTTCGGGTCATCATACTGGCAGCGAAAGGAAAGGCCTTTTCCGCAGGACATGACCTTCATGAAATGCTCAGTCATTCAGACTCTGAATTCGCCGAAACCCTGCTGGCTGAATGCAGTCGGATGATGGTTACCATTAATCGGCTGCCTCAACCAGTAATTGCTCAGGTACAGGGAATTGCCACCGCCGCAGGCTGTCAGCTCGTTGCAAACTGTGACCTCGCAATTGCATCGACAGAATCCAAGTTCGCCGTATCCGGTATCAATCTTGGACTTTTCTGTTCTACCCCTGGAGTCGCACTCAGCCGAAACGTCTCCCGCAAGACTGCCCTGGAAATGCTTTTAACCGGCGACTTTATTGATGCACAGACCGCTTTGGAAAAGGGCCTAGTCAACCGACTGGCCGAACCCGAAGAATTGGAAGATGCCGCAATAAAGTTTGCCCAAAGCATCGCAGTCAAACCCAGAGAAGTGATTGCACTCGGAAAACGGCTGTTCTACGACCAAATTGACCAGCAACTGGAAGACGCCTATAAAGTTGCCAGCGAGCGCATGGTGTGCAATCTGGGCTTTCCGTCAGCCGCTGAAGGCATAAGCGCGTTTGTCGAAAAACGCAAGCCTGACTGGTCCTGATCCTTCCTGACTGGTCGTACTACCAACCTACAAGTTGACATACGTGCCAGGTGCATCTGCCAGTGGCGTGTACAAATCACTTCCGGGTTCACGAGCGGGAACCTGCTTACCGCTATAGCGCTTGATCCACTTTTCCCACTTGGGCCACCACGAACCAGCATTCGAAGTCGCCGAATCAAGCCAATCGTCGGCTGAAACCGGCAGTTCTTTGGAACTAGTCCAGTAACCGTATTTGTTTTTCGACGGTGGGTTGATGATGCCGGCAATGTGTCCGGACTGTCCAAGTATGAACTGAACCTTGCCAGAGAATAACTTTGCTCCGCTGTACGTCGAACGCCATGGCGCGATGTGATCGAGTTCGGTGGAAACGAAAGTCGTCGGTAGCTTTACTTTCGAAAGATTGATTGGCGTATTC
>CAZYSR010000177.1:0-2399 GCA_964649525.1 uncultured Gammaproteobacteria bacterium | reverse complement strand
ACAGGGCAATTGAACGAGGTGTATTTGGTTCACCTTTTTTCATCGTTGACGACGAGCCATTCTGGGGACACGACCGACTGAATCATGTGGAGTCGTGGCTTGTATCTGGAGGGTGGTAGTTAAGAGGTTGAACCCTAGCACCCGTAGTCATGCCAGTTATTCCATCAAACATCAATAAAAATAGCCCTGAGTTTGTCGATCGCTACCAAGCAATGTCGACCTTGGTAGATGACCTCAATAAAACGCTCGCTACCATCCAGGTTGGAGGCAGCGAGCGCGCCCGTCAAAAGCATCAATCACGTGGAAAGTTACTGGCCCGAGATCGAATTCGGCTACTGTTGGATCGCGGCTCCCCTTTTCTGGAAGTTGCACCATATGCTGCATTTCAGATGTATGACGACAATGTTCCTGCAGCTGGAATCATAACTGGCATTGGATCGATTCAAGGTCGGGAGTGTATGGTTTTTGCCAATGATGCGACTGTCAAGGGTGGTACCTATTACCCCATGACTGTCAAAAAACACCTGCGTGCTCAGGAAATCGCATCACAAAACAATCTGCCCTGCATCTATTTGGTTGATTCAGGTGGTGCTTTTCTTCCGAGGCAGGATGATGTTTTCCCGGACAGAGAGCACTTCGGACGCATATTCTTCAATCAGGCCACTATGTCAGCGGCTGGAATTCCTCAGATTGCTGCGGTCATGGGCTCTTGCACCGCTGGCGGTGCCTATGTGCCGTCAATGTGCGATGAATCCATAATCGTCCGAGGTCAGGGCACAATATTCTTGGGCGGGCCGCCGCTTGTGAAAGCTGCAACGGGTGAATCGGTTACGGCTGAAGAACTCGGAGGGGCAGATGTCCACTCTCGCGAGTCCGGTATCACCGATCACTGTGCTGACGACGATGAACACGCTCTTTCGATGATCAGGGATATTGTGGCCACATTGAACCGTCCGAAACGCCTGAACATAGAAGTTCAAGCTCCCCAAGATCCACTGTATGAGGCAAGCGACTTATATGGTATTGTGCCCACTGACCTTAGACAGTCATATGATGTACGAGAGGTCATTACCCGAATTGTAGACGGAAGTGAATTCCATGAATTCAAGCGGCTTTATGGTGAGACTCTGGTGTGTGGATTTGCTCACCTGATGGGCTACCCCGTAGGAATTGTGGCGAACAAGGGCATTCTATATTCTGAGTCAGCGTTGAAAGCGGCTCACTTCATCGAGCTTTGTTGTCAACGAAATGTGCCATTGATTTTTCTACAGAATATTGCCGGCTTCATGGTTGGAAAGAAATATGAAGCGGGTGGAATAGCCAAAGATGGCGCGAAGATGGTAACGGCTGTCGCCTGTGCAAAAGTGCCAAAATTTACGATCATTATCGGTGGCAGTTTTGGAGCTGGCAACTATGCTATGTGTGGGCGCGCATATTCGCCCCGCTTTCTTTGGATGTGGCCCAATGCAAGAATATCAGTAATGGGCGGTGAGCAGGCTGGTAACGTTCTCACCCAGGTACGAGCTGATAGTGTGAAAGGTGACCCGTGGCCTGAATCAGAGCAGCAAAAGTTCAAGCAGTCAATATTGGATCAGTATGAAAATGAAGGCCGCCCCTATTATTCCAGCGCGAGGCTCTGGGATGACGGAATCATTGATCCGGCAGACACTCGAACAGTATTGGGGCTGGCGCTTTCGGCAGCATATAACGCACCTGATGAATCAACCCGATTCGGAATTTTCAGAATGTAACTGTAATCATGCCCACTCAACAGTTCGAAACAATCAAATTTGACGTAACCCCGGAGGGGATCTGTACACTGCTACTGAATCGTCCCAAGGTCCATAATGCTTTTGATGAATTCATGATTGAAGACATCACAAATGTTCTTCAGCAATTGCGGGCCGACGAGGCAGTCAGGGTTCTTTGCATTAAAGGAGCCGGCCCGAGTTTTTGTGCTGGTGCTAACTTGAACTGGATGAAACGAACAGCTGAATATGCTCAAGAGGAAAACTATCGCGATGCCATGCGAATGGCCAACATGATGCATTCGCTGTATAGTTTCCCGAAACCCACTGTGGCGGTTGTCCAGGGTGCAGTATTTGGAGGTGGAGTGGGACTAATCGCCTGTTGTGATATTGTGCTGGCCGAAAGTTCTACTGTATTCAGTTTGTCTGAAGTGAAACTGGGATTAATTCCTGCGGTCATTGGTCCATACGTCGTCAATGCCATGGGAACGCGAATCGCGAAACGCTACATTTTGACTGGCGAAAGATTCGATGCTTCCGCAGCTTGCCGTTCGGGATTGGTTCACGAATCTACTGACGCTGAATTAATTGCGGAATCTGAAGCTGAAATAATGCGTGAACTTCTTTCCTGTGGACCCAATGCCCAAATGG
>CAZYSR010000176.1:0-2978 GCA_964649525.1 uncultured Gammaproteobacteria bacterium | reverse complement strand
GGTGGATTGTGCTGATGCCTTGGGTGTGAGTTTTCATTCTCTCAAGCAACGGTTCGAACAGCGTGAGAATGACTGCGATAAGGCGTTCCGCGTCGCTTTCTGTATAGTCAAATTCCGCTTGGGCTGTATAAGGCTCGGGGAAACTGGTGCCGCGTACTGTGCTGTCCCGTTCCTTTGCCTTTCGAACCAGTTCAAACATGGGTTCGGCAAATCTGGACCGTACTTCCCAGTCTGGAAAGGCTTCAAGGTCGCCAACGGTGTGTATCTTCAGTTTTTCAAGCTCCTTGAGTGGTTTCATCGGCAGTCCAAGTTTCTTAAGTGGTGTGGCAAAGGCTGCATCCAGTTCACTTTCGGAGGTCTGGAATAGAACAACTCCACTTGTCGCACTGACTGCAGTTCGGGTGCCAAAACGGGTAAACCCGATCACAATGGCTGTCTTCAGGTTCTCTTTTTCCAACAAGGTGTCTTGCAGGCGAAGTCCCCAGTCACTAAGATCTGGTTCAAGACGCGTCATACCGTTGACATCGAGGTAATAGGCACCAAACAGCTCGGCGACTGGTTCAACTGCAGGGCTGAAAAGACCGAGCAAATTAGTGAGCCGTTTGTGAACCTGGCTGACCTGGTGTGGGTGAGGGCAGGTTGCATGCAGGTCGGGACAAAGGCCAATAGCGTTGGTGTAAGACAGGCCTGGAAAAATACCACGCTTTGCTGCGCGCCGGTCAACCGCCATTATGATTGCATGGCTGTCACTGCGGTCGACCAGTGCGATGGGGAGCTGAAAATCTTCAGGCAGTTCGCGACGCGATAACTGAAAGAGCAGATCGGGCACGTAGACACAGGCGATCAGGTTTGGCTGTGGTGTGTAAGTCACAACATCGCCCAAAATCAGTAGTATCCGGCAACGCCGGTAAAACATGCACTCCAGTGCCAGTGAGCACTGCGTCTTTTGTCACGCAGGATATGGACCTTACACAAAAACTTATCCTCCCTGATACGTTTGCGCGTGGTATGGGCACGCAAGGACACCAGTGAGCCAAGCGACGGTTCATCAATCTTTTTTTGTGTCACAAACAGGACGCATGCATCGTGTTTACGGACTAAGGCATTCAGCTGAGAGAGCCGTGCAGCTGGCAAGGCGTGATTTGTACCAAGATCAAGTATTACCAGTCGAAAGGCGCCGCTTCGAATCAGTATCTCGGCACTTCGACCGGCATTCCGGCAGTCGGGCATGCGCAGTACTGGGAAATTATCAAGATCAATACCGTTTCGTTCCGCATCAGGCGGGTAAAACACACTATCTAGCATTCCGATCCAGGCGGCACATTCACCATTGGCCTGCGCCTCGCACACCAGCAGAAATACGAGGCTGAGTGCCGCGACCGGCTGTGGTTCTGAAATTTCAACCAGCCTGCCGGATACCTCTTGCAGATTCCACTGCGGTTGGTTGGAGAGATTCGGCTGAGTCAGTTGCGAAAGCGGTTGTAGCAAAGGCTTAGCCATTCAGTTCCTCGTCAATCAAACTGACGGCTTCCAGATAGCGTCGTACCTCAATGACTTTACCGATGATTGTCAGGTCTTCCGGTTTGGGTGAAAGAATTGGGTAGGCATCATTATGAGGCCGTAACTGAATCCGGTTTCTGACGCGACGGAATTCTTTGATGGTTGCCTCGCCATCAATCATTGCCACAACGATGTCCCCCTGATGGATTTCGGATTTAGAGCGAACCAGCACAATGTCACCGTGCAAAATGCCTGCACTCATCATGCTGTCCCCGTTGACGCGAAGTCCAAAGACGGTCTGTTCTTCAGAGTTGAACCGAACTGGGACGTAGCCTTCGATTTCCTCGACTGCGATGTTAAAGGGACCGGCAGGAACGCGCCCGAGAATGGGAGCCAAGCGGCTTGAATGTGCTGTGCCGGGCAGCCGGTAACCGCGGGACTTGCCGGGCACCTTCACTAACCGTCCTTCTTTGACCAGCGCATCCAAATGGCTTTTGGCGGATTGGACCGCCCGCATGTGAAAAGCTGTCTGAACTTCACGTACGGTTGGCGGTTCACCATCCAGCAGTCGCTGGCGTACGAATTGGTAGATTCGGTTGCGTGTTACGCCGGGTTTTGTATAGGCCATGGCTTGAACCTGATTGTTGAACTGTTCAATATGATAACAGACAAAAGTATGTTTTAGTATTTTTTCAAAAATACTTCAATTGCAATGGGCAGCGTGAAACATGCGTTTTTGTGAAATCGGATAATTGATGCGGCAGAACCAGTCAGGACGACAGTGCTGACCGGTCGCAAAGGAAGTTGTCTGCGCTGATGCTCAGGACGCTACCAGAGCAGGGTGTGAGCGCGCTTGAAGGCTCCCGGGAATGTGTGAATCGAAGGGGTGCTATTCGCTGAAGATCTAGCCCGAATAACTCGTGCGGCGTGGAAAGGCCGCAACACGCTCAAGTACCGTTGTCCTGCTAGGGTGAATGAGTTTGACTGTCAAGGATTTCAAGTCTGTTTAGCCTATACCGGAAGTGAAGCGATTCATTATGGTCGGGTGGTGAGGATCAATCTGGATGAACAGAACCCGAGAATCTTCACCCCCACGCTGCGTTATACGCACAGGTGGGAAAAAGCCTATGACCTGCGAAGTTCATCGTTTTCCCGCGTGGCCAGTGGTTATCTGCTCGATTATCATCTTATCCGCGGCTTCCCCCGGATGAAAGCCAGAATCGGTCTGTCGATGGAGATCGTTCGCCTACGCTCGAATCAGCCGCATTTGATCCGATCACTGGTCGAACCGATACCAATCTTCAGTACCATCCGACTGCAGCTGAATCATAACCGAATTTGTTGACCCTGCAAGTGTCTGAGGAGTTAGCGCGCCTGAGCAGCAGCCATTTTTCGAAACGTTGATCGCTTCGAAAATTGACTGAAATCCGAATTTTTCAGGGTCGGCTAATTGTTTAAGATCCATCAAAATGGGAAAC
>CAZYSR010000175.1:0-5582 GCA_964649525.1 uncultured Gammaproteobacteria bacterium | reverse complement strand
GACCAGTTAAGTGTGGAAGTGCTTGAAGAAGAAGAAATGGCTGAACTTGGAATGAACTCGCTTCTGTCTGTTTCCAGAGGAAGCAGAGAACCCGCAAAACTGATAATCATGAACTACACCGGCGACCCTTCGGGAAGTGCGCCAATTGCCCTGGTTGGTAAGGGGTTGACCTTTGACGCCGGTGGTATATCGATCAAGCCAGCCAAATCGATGGATGAAATGAAGTTCGACATGTGCGGCGCAGCCGGAGTAATTGGAGCGATGCAGGCAATCGCGCAATTGCAACTTCCAGTCAACGTAATCGGTGCGGTTGCCAGCAGTGAGAATCTCCCTGATGGTGCGGCAAATAAACCCGGAGACATTGTCACAAGCATGGCTGGTCTGACAATCGAAATTCTCAATACCGATGCTGAAGGTCGATTAATCCTTTGCGATACCCTCACTTATATCGGGCGCTATAAACCGCAAACCGTGATTGACGCTGCCACGCTCACAGGTGCTTGCGTGATTGCGCTTGGAAAGCACTGCGCTGGTCTTTTCAGTAATAATGACGATCTTGCAGCAGAAATTATCAAAGCCGGTGTAATGAGCGATGACCGAGCCTGGCACATGCCGCTTTGGGAAGAATACCAAGCGCAACTGAAAAGTAACTTTGCAGACATGGCCAATATTGGTGGTAGCGATGCAGGGGCGGTGACCGCAGCATGCTTTCTTGCCAGATTTACCGAAGAATATCGTTGGGCCCATCTCGATATCGCTGGAGTCGCATGGCACTCGGGCGGAAACAAAGGCTCAACGGGACGACCGGTTGGACTCTTTGTTCAGTACATACTCAATCATCTGAACATGGGCGGTTGAGATCTGTCTATTTGCATGACAACAGTCACCTTCTATTACCGAAAGACTTCACAACATCTGGGTAAAGCTCGATTGGTGTGCCAGTTGGCGTCTACTGCGTATCGGAACGGTCACAAAGTTTATGTCAGTGTACAGAATGAAGCCCAGTGTGAAATGTTGAACCAGATGTTATGGACATTCTCGCCAAACAGCTATATTCCACATACTTCACTGACAGATGACCAAGATCCAGACCTGGAGAAATTCCCAGTGGTGATTGGAGTGTCGAATCCACCAGATAAATTCAATGATGTATTAATCTCGCTTCACGATGATGTTCCGTCATTTGTCAACCAGTTTCAGCGGGTCGTTGAACCGGTCGATGCGCACCCAGAGGATGAAGCGAAAGCGAAAGCCAGGTTCACGCAGTATCAGTCACTGTTCGAATCCGAACCCAAGGCCCATTACATTTGAAGTTCGTTTTGACGCGAGTTTCAAATCAACCGAATGACACCAATATCTATGGATAAACAGTTAGATAGCGTATATGATCCCCACTTAATCGAACAGACCATTTATCAGCAGTGGGAAGAGTCTGGTAATTTCTCGCCGAGCAATACAGGAGCACCGTATTGCATTATGATCCCACCACCAAATGTTACTGGAAGCCTGCATATGGGGCATGCTTTTCAGAACACGTTGATGGATGCATTAATTCGATATCACAGAATGAAGGGACACAATACTCTCTGGCAGGTTGGCACGGACCACGCGGGTATTGCCACACAAATGGTTGTCGAGCGCCTGCTGAATTCTGATGGCGTTTCCCGCATTGACCTTGGGCGTGATGCGTTTATCGACAAAGTGTGGCAATGGAAGGCAAATTCTGGTGGCACAATTACCAATCAGCTACGACGTCTTGGCGCTTCAGTTGACTGGACGCGTGAACGTTTCACAATGGACGAGGACTTATCAAACGCTGTCCGAGAAGTCTTCGTGTCACTTTATGAAGACGGTCTGATATATCGTGGGAAGAGGCTGGTCAATTGGGATCCAGTACTGCTGACAGCAATCTCAGATCTAGAGGTTAACTCAGAAGAAGAGGATGGCCATCTGTGGCACTTTCGCTACCCCATCACCGACAGCAACGAATTTGTGGTAATTGCCACAACCCGACCCGAAACCATGCTTGGCGATACAGCAGTTGCAGTCCATCCGGACGATGAACGTTACAGCCACCTGATTGGAATGACAGTCACACTGCCTTTGGTCAATCGGGTGATTCCCGTTGTTGCTGATAACTATGTTGATCCTGAGTTTGGGAGTGGTTGCGTCAAAATTACTCCGGCTCACGATTTCAACGACTATGAAGTGGGTCAGCGCCATGATCTTGACATCATCAATGTTATGACACCTCAGGCATCGATTGATCTTCCGGGTACACGGTACCACAAAATGACGCGGGAAGCGGCAAGAGATGCAGTCGTTGCAGATTTGGAAAAACTTGGGCTGGTTGAGAAAGTTGAACCTCATAAATACAAAGTGCCACGCGGCGATCGAACGGGCCAAATTATCGAACCCTACCTCACGGATCAGTGGTTTGTCAAAGCAAAGCCCTTGGCTGATCCATCAATTGAAGCGGTGAAAGATGGAACCATTCGCTTTGTGCCCAAAAACTGGGAGCGGACGTACTTTGAGTGGATGGAGAACATCGAAGACTGGTGTATTTCACGGCAAATATGGTGGGGACATCGAATTCCAGCCTGGTATGACGAGGCTGGAAATATTTTTGTAGCGCGTTCAGTCGACGATGCTGTAAAGCAGGCGGTTGAATTTCACGGTAACGATGACTTTGAACTCCGCCAGGACAATGATGTACTCGACACTTGGTTCTCGTCAGCACTTTGGCCCTTTTCAACACTCGGTTGGCCCCAGGAATCGGATGCCTATCAGACTTTCTACCCTACAAATGTGCTGGTTACCGGTTTCGATATTATTTTCTTCTGGGTTGCGCGTATGATTATGTTTGGCCTGAAATTCGCTGACGATATTCCATTTCATGAAGTCTATATTCATGGCCTGGTGAGAGATTCAGAAGGTCAGAAAATGTCTAAATCCAAAGGCAACATTCTGGACCCACTCGACTTGATTGATGGGATTGATCTAGAACCATTGATTCGCAAAAGGACGACCGGGCTCATGCAACCAGACCTCGCCCCGCTCATCGAAGCGGCAACGCGTAAAGAATTTCCGCAAGGGATTCCTGCCTATGGTACCGATGCACTTCGTTTCACGTTCGCAAGACTGGCAACTCAAGGACGTGATATTCGTTTTGATCTGGGCCGAATCGAAGGTTACCGAAACTTTTGCAACAAATTGTGGAATGCCGCCAGATTCGTGCTGATGAATACCAAGGATGTGGAAGTTCTGCCAATCAATCAGCTAAATTGTCAAACTGCAATTGAAAAATGGATCGTTTCAGAATTGCAGCATACTGCGGATGAAATTCATCGAGCTTTTGAAGTATATCGTTTTGATATTGCTTCAAAATATCTGTATGAATTCATTTGGAATGAATTTTGTGCGTGGTTCATCGAGTTCTCAAAAATAGTGATGAGAGACTCAACGATCGAAGAAGGCTGTCAACAGTCAGTCCGGCAAACTTTGCTGTCCGTTCTAGACGCTTCAGTACGAATGCTTCATCCGTTCATGCCATTCATCACCGAGGAAATCTGGCACAAAATTGCGGAAGACAGATCCGATCAGTCAATTATGTTTGAGAATTTTGCAGATGACTTCGATCCACCGGCTGACGAGGCCGTCTCTGAAATCAACTGGATTAAAACAGTGATATCCAGCATTCGAAATATAAGAAGTGAGAACAACATCAAACCAGGCGAAAAGATTGTTGCCATGCATCAATTTGGCTCTAAGCAAAATATCAAGTGGCTGACGGACAATGAATCACTTGTCATTGAACTTGCACGATTGAAATCATTCGCACCTCTTTCGACCTCAGATGTCTCAGACGATACAAATAAGTTTGTTTCAACTCAAATCGGTGATTTCAAAATATTTGTTCCCACTGGCGAACTTGAAAACTTGGAAGAGCAGTTGAAACGACTGGATAAGCAGATGAATGACCTGGACAAACAAATTGCCCGCTCCATGCACAAGCTGAACAACGAACAGTTTCTCGAAAAAGCGCCTGCTGCAATTATTGAAAAAGAACGCAACAAGCTGTCAGATTCACAACAATCTCAATCTGTATTACTAGAACGTAGGAATAAACTCGTTGGCAGTCAGGTAACCTGATAGAGATCGTAGCGAACCAGTTTTCCCTTCACACTGTCCGAAAGCTTATCTTTGCGAAGTGGTTCTGCAAAGTGAGGCCGTTTTAGCACAACTCGTCTTGATGCGGATTTCAAACTCGCATTCAACAACGAATCTGTATCTGAATCATCACCCGCCAGTTCTCTGAGAATCCTGATTGGTCGCGCAACTGCAACCGAAGATTTCCGCCCGGTTGGATACATTGGGTCAAGATAGATCACATCAGGCGATTCATTCAAATTGAAAAGTGTCTTTTTACTATCTGCAAATCGGAATTCAATTTTGATTCGATCAGACCTATCCAGAATGCGCAATATTCCGTCTTCTAATAGTGCTGCAATGACCGGTTGACGCTCAATGGCCAATACGCTATATCCCATTCTGGAGAGTAAAAATGTATCACCACCCAAACCGGCAGTAGCATCCACAACTGTCTGCACCTTTCTACCGATCGCCCTTCCTAGTAGAGTTCGCCGACTTATTTGCTGCAGAGAACCAGAATGAGAGTAAATCGGACGAAATTTTTCAGAACCAGGTTCTATTAGTTTGAGGATACCATCTTCAATGTTCAACAAAAAACGAATGGAAGAATTCTGTTGATTTTCGACGACCGGAATTTGAAATTTTGAAGAAATCTGTTCGAGCTGAGACTCGTATCCTGGGCGCTGAAGTAAAGCAACTGAATCTTTCACATCAATCATCCACTGGTATGGTTCAATTCAATCATTCTCAAAATACAGGCTACGGTCCATCCCAATATAATACGCGGACTTTCATCGGACAGACCTACAACAACCACTGACTCAAGGCGAACATTCTTATGGCATTTCTGAAAGACAAACGGGCACTCATCACCGGAATTGCAAGCGACCGTTCAATTGCATGGGGAATCGCCAAGGCGATGGCAGAACAGGGAGCGGAGTTGGCGCTGACCTATCAGAATGAAAGGTTGAAACCTCGAGTCGAAAAATTTGCGGAAAAACTAGGTGCCAGTTTCATTGCACCTTGCGATGTTTCAACCGATGACGAAATTGAAAAGCTTCGCACAACTGTCGAAAAGCACTGGGACTACCTGGACATTGCTGTCCATTCGATTGCTTATGCGCCGCGTGAACAGCTTGAAGGATTGTATCTGGATTCGGTAGACCGCGATGGTTTTCAGATTGCGCATGAAATCAGTTCCTACAGCTTTTCAGCAATGGCCAAAACGTTTGCACCAATGATGAACGGGCGAAACGCAGCACTTCTATCGCTCACCTACATTGGCTCGCTGCGATCGATGCCCGGATACAACGTCATGGGACTGGCAAAGGCGAGTCTCGAAGCGAACGTGCGATACTGCGCTCAATCTCTGGGAGGAAACGGAATTCGTGTCAATGCCATATCAGCAGGCCCCATACGAACTCTGGCAG
>CAZYSR010000174.1:0-2678 GCA_964649525.1 uncultured Gammaproteobacteria bacterium | reverse complement strand
GGTCAGCATGGCACCTGCAGTTGACATATATGCCGCACCTGTCGACTGCATGGCGGCAAGTGCACAAACTGAAAGTAGACCAACCAACCAAGGCGCAGCGTCCTGCAAGACGTGAATTAACTGTGGTACCAAGTTCCCCTGTTTGCCCGCGGAAGCCATCAAGTCCAAACCACCTAATCCAAGACCAAGAACGTTATTGGTTGCATCTGGATATGCAGCCATGTATTCCAGATCGGCACCCAAAAAGTGCCCACCCATGCCTTGCATGGCAGTAAAGAAAAACAGAATGAATCCGATTCCGAAAGATGAAGCCCACACCTGTTGCGGTGCGAATGGTCGGGTATCGTTGTTTGCAAATGCCCACATTGAAAATGCTGGCGAGGACTGAATGCCCATTAATGCAAACATATAGGTCAGGATCATGATACCTGTCCATGCACCTCCAACCGCAGACGGTCCCGAAGAGACAAACTGAATAACACCTGGAATTGCAATATAGTGGCTATATCCATCTAGCGTTCGCTTCTGATCCAGCGCTGCAAGGTTTGCGATTCCTTCATTGAGTGCTGTCCATCCGCCAACCAAGTTGAGCGCAACGATACCAATTGCAACAATTCCGAGAGCAAGCAGGATACACTGCAGCGTATCCACATAAGCAACTGCTCTTAGTCCACCTGAAGCAACATAAATAAACACAATGGCTGAAAGCAACCACATGCCAACGTTAATGCCGAGAGCGCCATCCGTGAGAACGTTAAACAGGAACCCTGAAGCGCGCAACTGAATTCCAAGGTACGGAATTGAGAAGCACAGAGCAACAAGAACGACTAGAATCCGGATAATGTCCGACCTGAAGTAATGCGACAGCATTTCACCCGGTGTAACAAATCCAAAGCGTTTGCCTAACATCCACTGTCGTTTCAGCAATATCACTCCAGTGAAAGGGATGGTAATTGCGTAGAAAGATGCATAGGCATATTGAAATCCATCGCGATAGAGTAGTCCAGGATGTCCCATGAAGGTCCACCCCGAAAACGATGTAGCTGTAGCCGCTAATACAAATACCCATAGCGACAACTTACGACCTGCGATGAAGTAATCACTCGCAGTTTTTGAGGTCATCGCACCACGAATACCCCAATAAATACAGTAGACCCAATATAGGATCACAAAGACAAATAGCCAGACGATTTTTGCATCCATTTTCTTCCTCTTTGATATGAAAATATCCCGCTAAATTGGCTCAAAAGAGAAAGAGCCATCGACTAACGAGAGGCGCTTTTTGTTTATTAACGTGGGATTATAAGCAAGAACATTGATTCGATTGAGAACGAATTGCACTGAAAATTAAACAAATAGCCAATAAATCAAGCATTTTGACGATAAATTCAATAATTTGGCGACTTTCAGAACATCAGGATTCTCAAAATAATCCAGTGAAAACAATTGCACACGTAGCAACGTTAAGATTCCGAATATAGTATGCAAGCGACACAAATGTGCCATGGACTTCGAGTCGGTAAATTTGGGAAATGATGCAGGAAAAGTAAAATTCTACGCACTTTTCCATTGTGTAGGAATGAAAACTATACAACCACATTATGTGATTGACTTTTCACATTTTAGGAAGACTGTTCGCTTTTCGACTCCAACTCTAGTACCCGAGCTTCAAGCTCGCTGATTTTCTCTACTGCCCGTTGCAGCACGGTCTCCTGGACTTCAATCTCTTCGCGTGTAACAATATCCATATTCTCTAGCGTTATCCTAAAGCCAGCCAGTACTTTGGTCCTCACATCTTCTTTGAGATTTGGAGGCAACATTGATCCAGCCATGGACATAACATTCTCAATGAGTCTAGATTTTTCCGATTGTGAGTTCACCAGAGTGCCTAACCAGCGATGAAAACGATTGAGCTAGTGAGGCTCAGAATACTGAACGGTAGTCGATGACTGCAGTTTCGCGAAGCTCATCAATCCAATTCGAAACTTCGTTTCGCAACTTAATGTTGCGCAAACGATTACGAACTAAGCTACGCTTTCTTTGTTCTTGGGATGCATCCCTTATGCCGCGAAACTGAATAATAAAAACAATGTTTTCAATTTGTTGAACAGGAGATACATCACCTATTTCCATATCAGCTAGCGGACGAAGATACTCAAAAGGTACTGAATCTTCAGGAAGCCAGCCCATGTCACCACCTTGTTGCTTGGTCGAGCTGTCGTGGGAGTAAACTTTTGCAATTTCACCAAAATCTGCACCATTCAAGATCGTGCGTCTCAGGTTCTCTAGCTGCTCCGCATTTACTTCAGTACCAGCTTGATTGCTTGCCTGTAGAACAATTCTCGCAAGATGAAGTTCTTTGACAAATGGAAGTTCTGGCCCGATGCTGGTTTGATGATCATTGATCCGAGCAAAGAATACATTGCTACCTGAAACAATCGGACCAATGATCTGAGGAACCTTTGATGGTGTAATTCTTTGAGCCAGAGCTGGGTCCAAGTCGGTCGTTCGCACCCAACCTAAGTCTCCTGCCTGAATGCCTTCAAATTGACTTGCCGCGACGGCTACCTGATAGAAATCACTACCCCTGTCAATTTCGAATTCGATGTCTCGCACAATCTGGCGCAATAATTGCTTCTGTTCAAAATTCATTGATAGAGATTCTGAAACCACAATGA
>CAZYSR010000173.1:0-3120 GCA_964649525.1 uncultured Gammaproteobacteria bacterium | reverse complement strand
CACGTTCTTCAGGACCTGATCAACGGGTCCGCCACGGCTTAACAAGCGGGGACATCATGACGCTGCCGATCAAAGGTGCATCAATTATCAAGGCTTTCGAGGATGCTGGAATTCAGTCTGTTGTTGCGCTGCCGGATATCGTTACCTGCGATACAGTGCTCTGGCCATTGTCATCGAATCCCAATTTCATGTTTATTCCGGTTTGCAAGGAAGATGAAGGTGTTTCTATTTGTGCGAGCCTTTCTTACTGTGGGCAGCGTGCATTGCTCTTGATCCAGCATACCGGCTTTCTGGATTCGATCAATGCAATACGCGCGATTGCAGTGGAATACCAACTACCGGTTGTCATGGTTGTGGGACTGCAGGGTTCTGATCCCGCTACTCATCCGAATCAGTCAAAAAAAGTTGGAATTCGTGCGCTTGGGCCGATTTGTGATGCCTTGGAACTTCGTCATGCTTTTATCACGGATGAGGAGAGTGCCATCTCGATTGTTGAGATGATTGAAGCCGCATACGAAAACTCCTCACCGTGCGCAATATTTGTACCTAATCCGCCAGTCTGACCGAGCATGATGAAACGAGATCAGGCGCTACGGGCACTGGCCCGGCACTATCAGGACGGTATTGCAGTTGCTGTTTATCAGACGGCGTTTGACTGGATGCACATCAGGCCTCATGACCTGAACTATTTTTGCACTGGTGCGATGGGTCAGGCATCTTCGCACGGATTGGGGTTGGCGTTGGGCGCCCCGGATGAAAAAGTAGTCGTATTGGACGGAGACGGAAGTCTACTGATGAATCTCGGGTCGCTGGTTACAGTTGCCAATATGGCACCGAGAAACTTTTTTCATTTTGTCAGCCAGAACAATATGTATGAAGTGAATGGAAAATATCCGATTCCTGGGGCAGCGATCATCAAATTCGATCAAATGGCAATTGCGGCGGGATACAAACACACTTTTTCCTTCGATGACATCGGTCAATTCAATTCAGAGATCAAGGAAATTTTGGATTTGGAGGGTCCGGTGCTTGTTTGCATGCATATAGAACCTGGAGAGTTCTATCCACTCGATTACGTTACACTCCACAGTGAAGAGACCCGGGTAAAATTTCGAAACGCACTGAAATCTCGGCTACAATCTCAATTTCATAAATGAGCTGAATCTTTTGCAGCTAAAAGCAATATAAGTTTCCGGTTTAAGCCGCAAATAATTTGATACCAACAGCGGCGACTACCGATACATTCGAAATGGCGGATAAATCTGCACAATCGGCGACAGGGCATAAAGTCCGGCCACCAGCACCGAGTATTTTGTTTACTCGGAAGTCTCCCCTTATTGATATCGGGCAATTGCTGTTGCTCGGAGGACTGACTACATGGGTCATCTATAAGGGTGCGAAAGCCATGCAATACAACTGGCAGTGGTATCGAGTCGATCAATTCATTTATCGGATTGTTGATGGTGAATTGATTTGGGGGGCGTTAATGAAGGGACTGATGGTCACCTTCGAGATTACTGCAGTCAGCATGGTGCTGTCGGTGGCGATCGGATTGGTTACCGCACTGCTCCGGATGTCGAATTCATTTTCAGGCAAACTGATTGCGAATGTCTATCTTGAATCAATTCGCAATACACCGTTGCTTGTTCAACTTTTCCTGTTCTATTTCATTATTGCACCAATTGTAGGAATTGACCGGTTCTGGACCGGGGTGCTGTGTCTGAGTTTTTTTGAGGGCTCGTTTGCAGCAGAAATTATTCGTGCCGGTATTCAATCAGTACCTCGCGGTCAAACTGAAGCGGCCAAGGCAGTGGGCTTTAGTCGCATCAATATGTATCGGGATGTGATTCTTCCACAAGCGATCCCGATAATCCTTCCGCCAATGACTGGTTTGATCATCAACCTGATCAAGCACTCAGCAATCGTCAGCGTGATTGCAGTTGCAGATTTGACGACAGAAGGATTGAACATTATTTCGGAGACCTTTATGGCATTCGAAATCTGGTTTACAGTTGCTGGCATTTATCTTGTCGTGACTGTATCACTCTCGTTATTCGTTTCTTGGATGGAGTCTAAAGCCATGCGTGGACGGTAACGTCATTTACTTTTAGGAGAAAGTTAAATATGAAACTAAGAAACCTTTTCGTTACGATGTTTACAGCTTTCGCGCTTGCATTTTCAGCTATGGCCGGTGCGGCATCGCAGGAGTTGGCTGCTGAAAGTGTCTTGGAAGAGATCAAAAAGCGCGGTACGCTTCGAGTCGGCATGTCCACCTTTGTACCTTGGGCTATGCGAGACAAGAAAGGTGACCTGATTGGTTTTGAGATCGATGTTGCAACAAAGGTTGCTGAAGACATGGGTGTGGAAGTCGAATTTGTTCCCACTGCTTGGTCCGGAATCATTCCTGCTTTGATTGCGCGAAAGTTTGATGTGATCATTGGGGGTATGTCTATCACCCCACAGCGTAATTTAACTGTAAATTTCACCACACCATATGCACATTCTGGACAACAGATGGTCGCTAATATCGAGTTGGCAGAAGGATTTGCAGTTGAAGACTTTAATTCGTCAGACGTAACAATTGCATGTCGTCGCGGTGCAACACCCTGCAACGCAGCGCAAGAAATTTTTCCGAAGGCAAGCCTTGCTCGGTTCGATGATGATGCTCAGGCATTTCAGGAAGTTGTCAACGGGAATGCACATGCAATGATTTCATCGGCACCAAAGCCTCGCTTTTGGATGGGCAACTACCCGGGCAAGCTTTTCATGCCAACTGATGAAAACCTGACGACGGGAGATGAAGCCTTTGCACTCCGAAAGGGAGACCCGGATGCGCTCAATTTCTTCAGCAACTGGATTGTCGTAAACACGAGCAACGGTTGGTTGAAAGAACGCCATGATTTCTGGTTTAAGGCACAAACGTGGAAAGACCAGGTAGAAGAGCAGTAAGCTAATTTGATTTTTGTGTTTCCCCGGCAGCTCGCCGGGGAAACACATTACTTCCAATTGATAGTTAGACATGAATGAAACTCGACTGCGGCCTCCGGCTGAAAAGATCAGGCGAGTCACGCTGCTCGATATCGCAATAATCAGCGTTGTCGTTGCAGTGTTGGTATACAC
>CAZYSR010000172.1:0-26631 GCA_964649525.1 uncultured Gammaproteobacteria bacterium | reverse complement strand
ACAGGGAAACTACGATGAAGCTTTTGAGCATTTGCGAAGAGCGGTCTACCTTGATGACAATTTGAAGTATGACGAACCTTGGGGATGGATGCAACCAGCCCGTCACGCCTTAGGCGCACTTTTACTGGAGCAGGGGCGAGTTGAAGAAGCCAGACAGGTTTACCTGGACGATCTAGGGCTTTCCGATACGTTGGTTAGTACATCTCAACACATCGACAATCTTTGGAGCCTGCACGGCTTAGTAGAGTGTCTGGAACGAATGGGCGAAAAGAAGAAAGCTGAATTTTTTCGTAGTCGGCTAAATCTTGCCAAGGCTAGAGCAGACGTGCCCATAAACGCTTCCTGCGCCTGCAGGCTCGAGCATCAATGTTGCGACGGATAGGTGAATGGTCACACAGGGTTTATACATTCTTCAACACATAATCATGTGCAGAGTCATGTTGAAAAATCAATGAGGTGATCAGTTTGGTTGACTGTTGTCTATCCGTTTTACGAGACTTTAATTGGATTCGATTCAGAACTGTTTTACGATTGTGCCGGTCCCATTTTTCGTACAACTTGGCAGTACGGCGCTAGCCAAAATTAATTAATTGGTAGTGGCAAATCAAATTTGTTGGTATCGACCCCAATCGAAAACGCTCGACTGGGCACAGGCCGCGACAACTGATCATCAATCAGTGTCGCGAACCTGAGTTTTCCTTTAGGCGGCTTTTTCGAAAGCGGGTGGGTTGTAGAAAGGCCGGTCGCCCACGATCGTCACGCGATTCATGACCCGGTGTTCTGCTCCATAGTCATGAGATGCATAGTGTTGCGTGCATCGATTGTCCCAGAATGCGATATCACCTGTCTGCCATGTATGTCGAATTTGAAAATCGGGTAGCTGAGAATGGCGAAACAGCAGTCTCAGCAGTGCATCGCTTTCGAGTTCCGATAATTCGTTGATCCGCTGTGTGTAGTATTCATTCACATAAAGCGAGGTCCGTCCAGTCTCTGGATGCGTTCTAAGGACTGGGTGAGTCATTAGTGGGAATGCCTCTTTAAGTTTCTGAACCCGCAACTCTCCACCTGGTCTCATTCTTAAGGCAGTACCCCAGCCACGCTCAATAGAATGTTGAGCAGTCAGTTCATGTAGCAGATTCCTGATCGGTTTAGACAGTGTGTCATAAGCAGCATACATACTGGCGAAAAGGGTGTCTCCGCCAGATCCTGGAATTTTCCTGGCAATCAGGATGGAGCCCATGGACGGTGCTTCCTGATAAGTCACATCAGTGTGCCACTGGTGCTCGGAATCACCAGCTCGACCCTTTGATTCGATGACAGTAAGACGCGGATCTTCGTCTTTACAATCAAACACCGGGTGAGGTTCGTCAAGTTCACCGAAATAAGCGGCAAATCGCAGATGATCGGATTCAGAAATTGACTGTTTTCTGAAAAACAGAACACCAAATTCCAATAGTGCACTTCTGACTTCTGATATCGCCTCTTGAGATAGAGGTTGACTCAGATCTATACCGTCGATGAACCCTCCCAAATGAGGCGATCGGCGGGTAGCGGTGAAATGTTTGTATTTCATAATTACTCCACGAATTCAGGCGTTAAGTGTTATCTGATTGGTAAGTCAAACTAAATTGATAGACTGCTACTTGTAGCCATAAACCTGGTTATTCTAATTCGTTGATTTCATTTAATGCAACTAATTTGAATTGTTGGCTGCCAGCTGCTGTAGACCGAGACTTTAGGTTCAACATCTGCCAGCGTTTTCTTGTCATTGAGAAGTTTCTGATTCTCACCCCGAGGATAATCGCATTTGGTGAACGGAAAAGCTTCCCGGGCCAGAGAGGGGTTGGCAAAAAGTTATGGTCTTCTTGGCAGTACCTACGATAAATTCTTTCGGCTCAACGACTCGAATGTAATCTCACAATACATTGCATTTGCAGGATTGGCATCTTCTAATTGAATCCTGTCAGACACTAACTTGCATAATAACACTTTAGCAAAACTCATGATTCATATTGGAATTGGGCACATCAGACAGCAAAATTTTGGTATCAAGCTAATCGTGTTCACTAATCCGAACTTTTGCCCGCTCCATAGCAAGTGCAATTAACTGTATTCATGAGACTTAAAAAGTGGAAAGTGCGTGCTACATAAACTGGAAAATTTAACGTCCAGATGTCTGAAACAATTGCAGGACGCCGAACCCACTGACTGATCAACTCAATAGGAACTGAAATGAATGGAGATTATTTGAGACGTGAATTCAAATGCTCGGGAGTTGTTGTACTCCCTGTCATTCATGTTATTGATTTTGAACAAACCCAGCGAAACATTGATGTCGTAATTGACGAAGGTGCTCCAGGGTGTTTCCTCATCAATCATGACTTTAGTATTGATGAATTTCTCCCAATCATCAAAAAGGTCCGGAAAAATTATCCGACGCTTTGGTTTGGAGTTAATTTTCTAGGCGTATCGGCTGATCGTGCAATTCCAATTTTGGACGATCTGCAAGAGGTTCACAATTGTGATGTAGACGCTTATTGGGCAGACAATGCCAGAATTGATGAATCTGCAAAGCTCGAAGACCAAATCGAAGCCGCGAAAATTGATGAAATTGAAATTTCCAGCCACTGGCAAGGACTGTATTTTGGAGGTGTCGCATTCAAGAAGCAGCGAGAGGTTGACTTTGAAAACTTGAGTCGTGCAGCGGAACTCGCAGCTAATTTCCTCGACATTATCGTAACTTCAGGTGAAGCGACCGGTACAGCAGCACCAATTGACAAAATTAGAGAAATAAGATCGGGTTCGAATCAAACGGCAGTCGCTCTTGCTTCTGGTGTCACTCCTGAAAATATTGATTGTTATCGAGACTTTATTGATGCGACGTTGGTAGCAACCGGAATCAACTATCCAAGTGATTTTTACAATATAGATCCGCTTCGACTTCGCATGCTCTTGGAGTCTGCTAGCGAACCCTCAAGTAGCAGTGACCGCAGCGATCGCGATCATCGATGGTACGTTCAGTTGATGGCACCTCGCTCAAGAAGTGAAGAATATGCATGGCTTGATCCTAGTTCGGCTTACATCAATGCCAATTCATTTGCCACTATCATCGATGACCTGATAGAACCATTTAGTCCACTATCGGTTGATCTGGTAGCTGGCATTGACGCTGCTGGGTTTATTCTTGCAGGTGGGATAGCTGTGCGATTGGATAAGGGTGTGTTGACCATGCGAAAAGGTGGCAAAACACCCGTGGCTTTTGATGTTGTTCCGATGATAAATTATTCCGGCAAAACTCAAGAGCTGGAAATGAGAAAACCAGCATTCACACCAGGTACCAGAGTTTTAATTGTTGATCAGTGGATTGAGACAGGTGGTACGATGAATGCGGCAATTCAGCTGGTTGAGCGCCAGGGAGGAATCGTAGCGGGAATCGCAGCAATTTGTGTCGAAGAAAATGAAGCCACAAAGCTCATGCGCTCAAAATACACGCTATCAAGCTGCATTCTGCCAGGCACTGACCTGCAAGAACAGTGCAATCGACAAACACTCGACAGTTTTGCAAATTTCGATCCGAAACGTTACATGATTGATGACCGATTTGACAAGTAAGTCAATTACCGGGTACTGAGCGTGGCATCCGCAAATTGTGAGTTAACCACAAAATTAGTAGCACCTTTATCAAAGCGCGCCATACTGTTGCCAACAACCAAAATTTTGCAATTCGCGGTTAAAGTCCTGCGAAATCGCGACGGTTCGTTCGCTTTCTTTCCAAGAGCCTTAAACTGGACTGTAACGCGATGAAAATATCGTACCTCTACGATTACAATGGTGAGCAATAAAGACAATTGATCTTGTCCCGTTAAAAGGGGTAAGTTGTTCAATTTTTCTTTCACACTAAGGGAGATTTTCCAATGACTAAGATATTTCAAGAACGCAGAAGAGATTTCCTGAAAAAATCTGCTGCTGCAGCAGGTGTTATTGCAGCGCCTGCTTTGATTACAACTCGAAAAGCGTGGGCTGAACCCACCGAGATCAATATGCTTGCGTGGTATGGTCACGGAGAACCCGACATAGTAGAAGAATTTGAGGCGATGAACAACGTAAAGTTCAAACCGAAATACTATGCGGGTGGAGACAATATGCTGGCTCTAATCGCTCAGTCTCCTCCAGGCACTTATGATGTTATCCTTTCAGATGCTGAGTTTGTGCAGCAACTCAACGAGGCTGGTTACATAGTGGAACTGGACCCGGCTGATTATCCATTTGATGACTTTATTGATGAAGAATTCACCAAATTTCCGGGACATTGGAAAGATGGCAAACTTTTCTCAGTGATGGTTCGCTTTGGGCACCTGGGGGTTTCCTATAACACAACCGCTGTAACTGCTACGGAAGCGATGAGTTATTCCTGCTTCTGGAAGCCAGAACTTGAAGGTAAGGTTGGTCATTTTGACTGGCATTTGCCAAATCTGGGTATGATGAGTCTTTACAACGGAAACAATGATCCAGGTCCGTTCAATATTTCGGGTGACGCCTGGGACAAAGTTCAGGAAACGACTTTGAGCTTGCGACCACAGGTCGGTGGATTTTTCGATTATGGCGGTACATTCAATTCGCTGAAAAATCAGGAGATGTTGGCCACATGTGGAATCGGCGACTGGATTACCGGCGTATTGGAAAGAGATGGCGCTCCAGTTGCTTCTGTCGTACCTGAAGAGGGCGGTATTCAATGGACTGAATCTTACTCTATAGGAGTCGGTTCCAAACATGCTGATGTTGTGAACAAGTTCATTCAATACATGCTCAGCCCTCCGGGACAAGCTCGTTCAGCGCAAATGGCTGCGTATCCAGCTTTCTGCGTCACTCATGGCGGTTTGGATGAACTCAGAAAAGTCAATTTGGCAGAAGCTGAAAGAACCGGACAGATTGATGGTGCTCCCAACAATCCGATTACTTTGATCGAGCAAGGTCGGGTACATTTCAGAGATATTCCTCGACAACAATCGCTTGAAGATTGGAATGACTTCTGGTCCGAGTACAAGAACGCCTAGTTGAGAATTCAACGCTCGCGTACAAACTCAAAGCTAACTCAATGGCAGAGAAGCAATATGCTCTCTGCCATTGATTATTTGTTCATTGAATGGACTAGGATACGTCCATATCCAGATGCGGCAAACCAGCTTATTAAGAATTGATGGTTACGCGCTGACATGGCGGGTGCCACTGTTAGTATGGCAGTCGATATTTTTCATCGGGCCTCTCGTTTTTATGGTAGCCATTACCTTTTTCCTGGTGAAAAACTACCGTATGCGGGAAGCTTTCGAAATGATCAACTGGATCAAGATGTTGAGCCGTGGTTATTTCTGGGATTCGTACTTTCTCACCCTATGGCTGGCGACACTATCGACATTGACCGCAACAATTGTTGCCTTTCCAGCGTCCTATGCGCTCGCATTTAAAGCTTCTGCGAATGTGCGAAGATGGGCGGTCTTTTTTCTGATTATTCCATTTTTTACCAGTTACCTGGTTCGCACTTTTTCCTGGTACGTAATTTTGGCAGAACACGGTGCCATCAATGCGGTGTTGAGTTGGTTTGGACTGGGTCCTTTCACCATGTTAAATACCCCATTTGCGACAATTATCGGCTACATGACCTTATGCCTGCCATTAGTGGTCGTATTGCAAACTCTGTCTCTGGCCAATGTTGACAAAAATTTAATTGAAGCAGCGTGGAATCTGGGCGCGGGCTGGATACGTACGGTATTTGGGGTGATTGTGCCGCTTGCAAAGACGGGTCTAATCATCGGGGCAGTTATTTGCTTCATCCTTTCTTACGGTGATTTTGTTGCTCCGTATTATCTTGGAGGTTCAAAACCACCAACGCTTTCGATTCTGATTATTGACACTACGAAATCGGGTCAACAATGGCCCCGGGCAGCAGTGGTTGCAGTGATGATGATGGTTACACTGATTAGTGTGGCCTTTACTGCAGTTTACTTGGCTTATCGCAGAAAATAATGAACACACGTATTGACAAAATTATCACGGCAGTATTGATCCTATACGTCGTCGCAGTGTTCATTTTCGTGTTTACGCCAATCATCACGAGTATGATCTTCTCATTCAATTCGGATCGATTCGCTTCGATTCCGCTTGGCTCTTTTACACTGCACTGGTATGAAACGGTTTACAACGACCCAGATGTTTGGGATGCAGCTCGAACTAGCATCATCGTTGCTGTTTCAGTTGCAATACTCTCTACATTCATCGGATTTTGCACGGCCTATACCGACTATCGTTATTCGTTTCGCTTTAAGAATGGTTATTTGGTCCTCGCACTATTGCCTCCGACGATTCCGCTGATTATCGTCGCACTGGCAATGCTGGCATGGTTTTCTAGAATTGGTGCCTCAGGACAGATCTGGTCGGTTGTAATAGCCCATACAGTCTTGTGTTCGCCCTTTGCGATGGCGGTCATCCGACTACGGCTGCAGCAGATAGACCTAGATCTGGAACCTGCAGCATGGAATCTTGGTGCGAGTGAATGGGCAGCGATGCGATATGTAATCGTACCGTTTTGCAAACCTGCGATCATCGCTGCTATGTGCTTAACGATGGCAGTTTCCTTTGATGAGTTTGTTGTAGCCTGGTTCGTATCGGGTCTGAATAAAACGATTCCTGTGATTATTCTTGAAATTCTTCAAGGAAATGTAGATCCTCAAATTAATGCCATCGGTACATTCGTATTCGTAACTTCAATGACTCTTGTGGTTATCGCCCAACTATTAGTAACTTTGCGGTCGCCCAAAAAGAGTTCAACCTGATTTGTGATATATGGCTGAAGCACAGATCGTATTTGAAAATGTAGTTAAACGCTTTGGTTCGGTTTTGGCCGTTGAACGCGCAAATTTTGAAGTTCATGCAGGGGAATTTCTTGGCATCATGGGTTCGAGTGGTTGTGGCAAAACTACAATTCTGCGCATGCTTGCTGGACTTGAAACCCCAACGGAAGGGGAAATTCGATTAAATGGAAAGCGCCTTAATGAAATCAAACCAGCCGAAAGAAATACACCGATGGTATGGCAAAATCTCGCGCTTTTCCCTTTTCTGTCGGTTCGTCAAAATGTGGAATTTGGGCTGAAAACCAGAGGAATACCCTCTGATGAACGTAAAGAGAGAGCGATGCAATGGCTAGACAGAATGGAAATTGCAGACTTGTCTGAACGGCAAATTCACCAATTATCCGGCGGGCAAAAGCAGCGAGTAGCACTGGCCCGGTCTCTGGTTACCGAACCGCCGGTTTTGCTGCTTGATGAGCCGCTTAGTGCTCTAGACGCAAATCTGGTCGTAAGAATGCAAGGTGTATTGACGCGGTTACAGAAGCAGCTTGGCATTACTTTCATATACGTCACTCACAGTCAATCTGAAGCATTTGCGATGACTGATCGTGTCATCATTATGAGCAAGGGACGAATCGAACAAATTGCTACAGCACAAGAGATATTTCGACGCCCGGCCAATCGATTTGTCGCAGAATTTGTCGGTTCAAACAACATATTGAATGGCAGCGTGACAACAATAGAAGCTGGTTCAATGGTCGTTGATACCAATATTGGGGCTGTGACAGTTAGTGTGTCGCAACACGATGATTTCAAAGTTGATGATCATGTTGAAATGGTGATCAGCGCAGACAAAATTGAACTAAGTTCGCAGCCAACAGGGTCCACCAATGAGTTTCGCTGTTCGCTTATCAGCGAGGAATTCATTGGTTCCATCATAGGATTGCTGGTAGAAACTACGAACGGTTTCGAAATAAAAATTCAAAAACCACATCATGAACTGGAGCTCCACAATTTAACTGAAGAAGGTACACTATGGTTTAGCTGGAATTTGAATACGCCCTATTTACTTCCTCGTGATTCATAAGTGAGGTGCTTGTCAAAAACTCAATATGTTTGACCTGTGCCACACTCACCTCATAGTCGATTCAGCCCTAAAATCAGGCTCCTTTGCCCAATGTCCATTTATTGAACAGGACTTAAAACTCATTCATAGGTTTATCCGACAATTCTTTTTCGCAAAAGTAGCCGGTACTCATTCAAATTGATTTGCGGATTCCGCTCAAATGCCATGTCTTTGGAAAATTTTGACTTGTTAAAAAGCATCATATTTTACGAGTACTGAATCCACCGTATAAGTCCGTACATATCAACATTGAATTGATGAGGAACATAACAGTACATTTGATGAACTGCGTAGGCCGATAGCTAGGGATAGTGCAGAGAGGGGAAAGGAATGGAGAATAATCGACTGAATTCAATGATCAAAAAGGCACTGGCGTGGGCCATAGTCGTGTTGGCAATTTATGTACTACTCGTTGCAGTTGGGGTAGTTGGCAAAGGCTTTAAACAGGTCTTTGGCGGACCGAATGGAATCGAATCACTGGTTATATTAGTAACGAATCCGTTCATTGGGCTTGTCTTCGGAATTTTGGCAACCGCGCTAATTCAGTCTTCGAGCACCGTTACAGCAATTATTGTTGGTCTCGTCGCAGGCGGATTGCCGATTTCTGTAGCAATTCCCATGGTAATGGGGGCAAATGTTGGGACCACTGTAACCAACACGATTGTCAGTCTTGGTCATATCAATCGGCCATCGGAGTTCAAAAAAGCCTTTGCTACTGCCACCGTGCATGACTTTTTTAATCTCCTCAGCATTGTGATCTTCCTTCCGTTGGAACTTGCATTTGGACTTTTAGAGAAGCTGAGTTATTGGTTAACTGGCGTCGTTGAAAATATTGGAACTGTTGACGCTTCTGGCAAGAGCATTTTCAAGACAATAGTGGGTTCAGGTACAGAATTTGTGGAATTCATGTTATCTGGATTTTCAGGTATATGGGCAGGAGTCACACTCATCATAATTGGAGTCGTGCTAATTTTCATATCAGTTTTGCTTCTTGGAAAAGTGCTAAGAGATGTGTTTGTAGGTAAAGCTCAGGAATATCTTCAGACTGCTGTAGGCAAAGGTCCTGTCACTGGCATTTGTTCTGGAGCATTGGTAACAGTTCTAGTTCAGTCATCTTCCACTACAACCAGCATTATCGTGCCATTGGCGGGAAATGGAATCATTGAACTTCGACACGCCTACCCATTTACTCTTGGAGCCAATATCGGCACTACAATTACGGCTCTGTTAGCTGCAACTGCAATTACAGGGCCAACTCATGATGTGGCACATCAGATTGCTTTTGCCCACTTTCTCTACAATCTTCTCGGTGTCATCGTCATCTTCAGCATTAAGTGGTTGAGAAACATCCCAATTGCAGGGGCAAATTGGATTGCGCAACTTGGTGCTGAACATAAAACATTAGCAATCGCCTACATTTTCCTGGTGTTCTTTGGCATACCTGGAGTACTCGTATTTTCCAAAGCGTGGATAGGTTGAGGCTTTCGGCCCAACGGACCAGCAAACGATTTACCGCGATGTATCGCTACTGAACTGCCTTGTTTAGGATTTTCCCCAATATCGTAGCAGTACGAATTTCGGTCATACTGAAATTAGTGAAACTAAGCGAAGAACCGAATTGATTCTGAATCAATTCATCTTCCTCGCAACACTGGCGTGCAAGGCCCCGTTTACCCAACCCAGATGCCCTCAATTGATCTATTTGAGCATAGGGACTTAGTACTGGTCTGGTCGATTTGACTTGATCGTCCACTCCTTGGCGGGTAGTCCAGGAATGTTCTTTTATAACATTACATATTGTATTGATTTTGTTGGTGTAATCAGGCGTTTAGGTCTTCCAATCATGTCTGACTGTGGTATATTTCAGTCATGCTCTCGATATTTACTTCAGTAATTGACTCACTCTTTCATGTACTTGTAAGTGCTTGGGAAGTCTATCTTCTCTTGGCACCGTATTTCATGTTTGGATTGGCCGTTGCCGGTGTACTCTACGTTCTAATATCCCAACGTACGGTTATCCGACTTATGGGCCGTGAAGGGCTTGCGAGCGTAACAACAGCCGCAGCATTTGGATTGCCTCTGCCAATATGCTCATGCGGTGTTATCCCAATCACTGCTACCCTTAGAAAGAAAGGTGCTAGCCGTTCAGCCTGTATGTCATTCCTGATCACGACACCAGAAACGGGGATGGATTCGATACTTGTTACATGGGGGCTAATGGGGCCGATTATGGCAATAATCCGACCCATCGGTGCTTTCTTTTCGGCATTGTTAGCCGGAATATGTTCGATCGCGATGATACGCGGCCCCGACCCGGTGCATGAACTAACCGAAGATGATCACCACCACCATCACCACCACCACCATCATGACCACGATCACAGCCATGATTTTGATGAGGATCCTGCGGTTGTTGGAGTTGGTGGCTTGATGACTTCAACCAAGGTGTCCAGTATCAAGGTATGGAATAAATTCATAAATTGGACACATATTTCCGAATGGAATCGCCCAACGCTTGACCGCGGCGAACTCGCCCTGCCTACGCGCGAAGTTCCAGACGCTGTACCATTGAGTCAAGTTGGTAAACGCATGTTCACATTTGCGTTCATTGAAATGGCAGACGACATACTCTTCGCATTAGTCATCGGTGTGCTTCTGAGTGGCGTTGTTATGGTTCTTGTTCCAGACAACATTGCAGAGTATGGTCTCTACGGATGGCGCATGTATCTTGTAATGCTAGTTGCAGGCGTACCGCTTTATATGTGCGCTTCTGCCAGCACTCCAATTGCCGCGGCACTCGTCGCAAAGGGATTTAGTCCGGGATCGGCACTGGTATTTCTTATGACTGGTCCAGCGACCAATACAGCAACCATCATTGTCCTGTTGCAGCAGTTCGGTGTGCGTTTCGTTTCAATTTATCTCGGTAGTATCGTCTTCGGAGCCGTTGTTACTGGAGTTACGCTGGATCTCATGCTGATCTATTTTGGATGGGAGATTGCTCTGAACTTGGAGGGAAGTGGATCGGGTTTCGTGGGATTTCTCGAATGGAGCGGAGCTACGCTGCTAATGATCTTGATAGTATGGCGATTTTGGAAAGGAGCTGCCATTTCTGGATACCACGACTTGATGGGTAACATTAATTCAATCATACTGAGCATCAGCGGGCTGGCAAAAGACGCACGAATGCGGGAGATTTTTTCTCTGAAATCTAAACTTATTCGAGTAGGCATTCCGCTGATCCTGATTGCCTACATCGCTACAGGATTTACCGCAGTTCCAATTGGCCATTTGGGATATGGCAAGATGTTTGGTGAAGTTCGATGGCCCGCGCTTGCTCCAGGTCTGCACTACGCACCACCGCACCCCTTCGGAACAATTGACATTAGACCTCACACAATTCACCACCGACTGGTTGTGGGTTTGAAGGAAAATTTGAATGTGGAAAATGAATCTCTAACCTCTGGAAAAAGTGGTTCTGTCAGAAAAGTGCAACCAAATCAGTGGCATCCAAATGACGACACGCTAGCACGAAAAACTTCTTTGTCGGAATTTCTGACTGGGGATGAAGGTCTGTTGCGAATATTGATTACAGTTCATTACCAAATAGTAAATCCATATACCTTTTATTATCGATACCAAAGCAGGGAAGATATTCTTGCTCACTACGTACAAGCGGTCACGCGGGAATACATTGCCGTTCACGGTTTGGATGACTTGATATCAAGGAAACGTAGTGAAATCGAACATTTTCTGTTTCACGACCTGAATGAACATCTTGGACTTTCAGGTCAGGATTTACACGGAGCGCAGCATTCTGAAGCTCACGATTTGAATTTTCGAGATTACCAGGGGATTGTTGGTGGTGTGTCGGATGTTCAAAACGATTTACAAATTCTTTCTGTGAATGTCGTGGACATTCATCCAACACCCGAAACAATACAGGCATTTCGGGATGTAACAGATGCCAGCCAAGATCGAAGAACATCAGTATTGGAAGCGGAACGATCATTCACGCTGCTAGTACCGCGAGCAGTCGGGAATGCAGATATCAAACTAAGGCGCAATCAGGCTTTGGCCGATGGTCGCCTGATGAAGGCGGAAGCTGAACAGCAAGCATTTCTAGCAAAAGCCGAATCAGTTAGCAAGGCTCCGATCATATTGCAGGATCTTTTGTGGTATGAAACAATCGAGTCTGCATACAACAATCGGCAGACTTTCATTTTGCCGGAGCAGAAAAACCCACAGAATCTTACTCTATGGCGTCGTGTTCCTAACTTATTTAGTCGACCGGACCATGACGAAGGAATTGAACCAAATGAAGAATCGGAGCATGATTGATGAAACGTAGTGTAGCAATTGTAGTTGTGCTAGTACTGGCGTATTGGATTTTTGGCACCAGTTTGTACACGGTGGACGAGACTGAAGTTGCAGTTGTCACTCGTTTCGGCGAACCTTTGGAGGATATTCGCAATCCTGGATTGCAAGTCAAACTGCCATGGCCAGTCGATCGAGTCATTCGTGTCGATGTACGACAGTTCATTCTCAAAAGCAGCGCACAGGAATTGCTTACGGATGACGAAAAAAATGTAGTTATTGAGTTGTTCGTGACTTGGCGAGTAAAGAATCCCAAGCAGTTCGTCGCCACAGTGCAGAACAAAGTGGGTGCGGAATCAAGATTGGAAGATTTATATGTTGCTCGATTAGGTGCAGCAGTTGGCAATCTAGCGCTTGAAGATTTCATCAATGTTGGGACAGATAAAGTTGATTTCCACTTTCTTTCTGAAAAAATCCGTGAACAAGTCGACAAAACAGCATTCGAGAATTTTGGTGTTGGCGTGAATTCAGTTCAAATCGCCGGTTTTACATTACCCATTGAAAACCGAGCGAGCGTAGTCGGTCGAATGAAGGCAGAGCGAGCGAGAATCGCTGCGAGATACCGCAGTGAAGGTGCTGAGGAAGCACTCAGGATTGAAGCCAAGGCTGCCGCAGAACATGAAAGAATATTAGCCCGCGCCCATGCGGAAGCAACGAAAATTCTAGGTGAAGCGGAAGCAGAAGCGCTGAAAGTTCTTGGCGAAGCCTACGCGAAAGATCCAGAATTCTATCGCTTCATTCGTAGTCTGGAGAGCTATGAATCCATCATCGGGAAACAGACCACACTGTTTCTGGAATCTGATTCCAAATTGTTGAAAGTGCTAAATGGCGAATGAACCGCTTCCAACCGAATCTGAATTAGAACAGGAAACGCCCAGCGTTCGCATAATTCAGAAGTCGTTCGACCGAATCAGGAACATTCCGTTAGCATATTACGGAGTGGGCTTGATCGTCACTGCGATTATCGCAGTGATATTTTCCGGCTTCTATCGGGTGAACATTGATGAAACTGCCGCCAAGCGCCGCTTCGGTCAACTTGTAAATGCGGAAGTTCAGCCCGGTCTTCGCTGGCATGTTCCTTTTGGAATTGAGCGTATTGACAAATTCAAGACGGCTCGTGTCCATTCCATTCGAGTTGATACTCGTATCAATTCTCAGATGTCGACCCTCTCTGGAGATTTCAATTTTGTTGATGCTACATTTGTTGTTCAATACAGGGTCAATGATCTCGAAAAGTTTCTGTTCCGAACAAAAGATGCCGTAGAAATACTGCGAGAAGAAGTTCGTGGTGGTTTCATACAGTTGATTTCAAACATGTACATATACATGGTTTTGGTGACAGAGAAGCAATATATCGAAAATTCGATTGTGGAACTCATATCCGACAGAGTTGATTTATTGGAAACCGGAATAGAAATCGTTTCACTGAATATGGTATCAGTTTCACCACCATTAGACGTTGTACCCGCGTTTCGCTCAGTTAATGACGCCAAGGCGCAGCGACTCGAAATTATCAACGCTGCACTGAAGAGAAAAGAACTGACTCTCGCACAGGCCAATGGCGTGGCGGCGCAAATTGTTGATAGTGCTGCTGCGAGTGCAGAAGCTCATGTTGAGCAGGCGCGTAGCGATGCCAACACATTTTTAGCACTACTTGCCCGGAACCAAATTAATCCAGACCAGACTCAGCATACTCACTACTGGAATACAGTCAGAAAAATTTTGAGTAATGCGCGCGTCGTGGTTTTAAAACCCGGAGAGACGCCGAACATCGCGATTAATTTGCTCGAAAGTCCAAGTAGCATTCCAGGCGTTGATGGTGAGGAGAAGGGCGAACATGAAGATAAACGTCTTTCAATGAGGCAATTAAGCGAAGAGACTCAACATCCGGGGTCGGCTGCCGGTCACATTACTGGCGAGATTCCAGATCGAGTACCTGGCTATGGTGGACATCAGCCAGGGCAGGAACCTCATCATCTGGATAATATACCGGACAACACCCGGCGGTTGCCGAGTCATGTACTTGATCCGAATGTGAGAAATCCAATGCGATCTGAACCTGGACATCTCGGACTTCCACACACTGAGAAAGAATCTGATATGGATATGGGAGGACAACACATAGAAAATGGGGGTCAACAGGCGCACATTACCGATGAGAAAGGTGTAGAGAACGAACAGAATAAGATGATGCATCAGGATCAAGCGGAAGAGCAGATTCAGAAAGGACAGCAAGCACAACATGTTCAGGAAGGGCAGCAGTACACAAACGGAGATACTCAACAGCACATGAACCAATCAGGCTCACAAGGACAACACGGTAGCATGGAAGCAAATCCGATGCACAAAAATAGTCAATAGAATCATTTTGAGTTGTGGATGATGTTTCGTAGGAAAAGGAAATGCTTGGTGTATCGCATAGTTTAGCAAGCCTGAGAAGTAATAGAGTTAGCGTACTAAAAGTTTTGTATAGCACTCTGGTGATGCTTGTGCTGATTTCTTTATCAGCTGGTTCGGAAGTCAGGGCATCTGAATCAGGTGTATTTTCCGATCGAATTGTATTCGGCCAATCGGCATCTCGTAGTGGAAGAACTGTAAAAATCGCGCAAAGCTTGTCCTCGGGTATAAGAGCTGCATTCGGTGAAATTAACTCACAGGGAGGAATCAGCGGGCGTCGGTTATTATTGGTAAGTGAAGATGATTCCTACGATCCTGCAATAACGAGACAGATTACACAGTCATTCATTGACTCAAATGAAATATTTGCAATCATTGGTAGTATCGGTACGCCAACGGGAAAAGTTGCCGCTGCTTTGACGCATCAATATAACGTGCCATTTATTGCTCCATTTTCAGGCGCTGGTCTGCTGCGTAACAAGAAACGCTATAGCACCGTCGTCAACCTGCGTCCAACATACAAGCAAGAAACAAGAGCCTGGGTGGAATATCTCACTAGTATTGGCATTGACCGAATTGCTGTTTTCTACCGAGATGATGCGTACGGCAGAACTGGTTTGCGAGGAGTCGTAGAGGAACTCAGAAAACGAAACTTGCTATTGGTGGCGAGAGGTTCTCATGCTCGCAACCTAACTGTCGCGTCTTCCGCAGTTTGGGAAATTCGCGATTCGCAACCGCAGGCAATCGGTATGGTTTCCTCCTATCGAGCAGCATCAGATTTTATTCGCTATACCCGTTTGCACGGTTTAAATCCGTTGTTTATAAATCTTTCAGTCGTTGGTGTTCAGGCTCTTATAGAAGAACTAGGTGACGAAGCACAGGGACTTGTTTTTTCCCAGGTCTTTCCATCGTTGAATGATAAGTCTCTGCCGATTGTCGCCCAATTCACGAAATCTATGGATGAATTCGCAAGAAAAAACTCTCTGGACGCAAAATCAGTAAAGAACTACGTATCCTTCGAAGGATATTTGGCCGCACGTTTTGTAATTCATGTTCTTCAACGAATTGATGATGATGGAATAACTAGACAATCACTGTTGGATTACATTTTCAATACACAAGAATTTGATATTGGGGGTGTGAAGTTATTCTTCAAAGAAGGCGAGAATCAGGGATTGCACAAAGTTTACATTACTGAAATTGGAGCAGGCAATCAGATTGTGACGCTGGGTTCAATAGACATGCTAGAAAACAATTGAAAGCCATTTTGCCAAGACATTTACTTTCAAAAAATTGAGATAGACGACCGTGAAACTATCAGAGTTTGAATTCGCTGCGCAGCAATACTGGCTGCGAAAATTGCTTGAAGTGCTCTATATGCGGCGCTCCACGATGTTTCGTTTTATCGTTGAATCTGCACGTATGCTTATTCTGGGGAATGGTGGTGGCGTCGCCATAACATTCGGCATGCTGAATTACCTTCACTTGGTCGGTGTATATCATTGGGTTTGCGTGTTCATGTTGCTGACATTCATTCTTGGCACTCTCTTTTCGACTATTACTTTGTTTATGGTTACTGCGACGACAATCAAGGAAGCTCATTCTGCTGAAGTCGCTATGCACGAGTTCATTCACGACCGTCTGGAACGGGATGAAGTACTGTTCTACTATGATGACACGACAAGGCGCCTTGCCTACTACTCGACCTGCATGGGAATCGTCAGCGTAGTTCTGCTCGTTCTAGGTGCTTTGCAGGGCATAATTTTGGTGACCCTCTATCTATAAAACTTTACAAATACAAACCCGGTCGAGCCACTGTATAGTCTGGGGCAGGGATGTCGTATTCAAAGGTTTCTCAGAATTTGTCGCATGCTCCTAGATGCGTAACATAAAGTGCGCATGCATGCTACAGACAGCAAAAATTCTACTAAATCACTGCTTTGGTCGTGACTGGCCTGTTTACTTGAACAGGTCAATTAAATTCAATCGCTGACCATCAATCCAATCCATAGATTTAGTAACTCTATTGGATAAAATCGTGCTTTGATTCAGTGCTTTGTAAGCACAACCGTCAATTTGGTTTAAAAGCCAGACTGAATTATTCTTCAACCCGATGACTGACTCAAGCCATTTGATGAAAGATTCAGCCCAAGTTGTTGTGATAGGCGGTGGTATTGTTGGCTGCTCCGTCGCCTACCACTTGGCAAAGAATGGATGGTCCGATATCGTTCTACTTGAACGAAAGGAACTCACTTCCGGCTCGAGCTGGCATGCGGCCGGTGGTCTATTTACGGTGACTCGTCCCAATGCAGCCGCTCTGATACACAAATATACGTTCGATATCTATCGAGAAATTGAAAAAGAAAGTGGTCAATCCTGTGGCTTCCATTTCACAGGTGGTATCAATATTTGCCGCACTCAGGAGGAAATCGACAGCAACCGGATGATGCAAAGCGCTTGTCGAATTCTCGGTATCGAAAGCCATTTCATCACTCCCCAGGAAGCGCAAATCAAAGCTCCTATTCTTGATACCCGAGATATTCTTGCCTGTCTTTGGGAAGAAGATGGGGGATATGTTGATCCCGCATCTGCAACTCAGGCATTTGCGCAGGCCGCAAGAAATTTAGGTGTTGACATCTATCGTCACACACCAGTGATTCGTACAACTCGACAGTCTGGTGGCCCTTGGTTTATTGGAACGAATAGAGGTGAAATCAAGGCAGACTATGTAGTCAATGCGGCCGGTCTTTGGGGACGAGAAGTTGGCAAGCTTGCAGGCATTGAATTACCACTCATGCCTGTCGAACATCATTACCTGGTAACAGAAACGATTCCCATCATCGAACAACTGGAGTTCGAATTACCACAGATCAACGACAATGAGACAGGATGTTATGCCCGACAGGAAGGGCAGGGCCTATTGCTTGGCGCGTACGAAAAGACTTGTACACATTGGGCTGAAGACGGTACACCGTTGGATTTTGGCCACGAACTGCTCCCCGATGATTTGTCGCGTATGGAATGGAATTTTGAGAAATCGGTCGGAATGATGCCATGTCTTGTTAAAGCGGGAATCAAGCGAATAATTAATGGTCCGATGATATTCTCTCCAGACTTGGGACCGTTGATCGGTCCGCATCCCGACCTCGTCAACTATTTCTGCGCTAATGGGGTAATGGCGGGATTTAATCAAGGAGCGGGTATAGGAAGAACGATTGCCGAGTGGTTGATTCAGGGAGAGCCAGAGTTTGACATATTCTGTTGGGATGTAGCCCGATTTGGAAAGTGGGCTTCGAAATCCTATACAGGAGAGACAACACGTTACTTTTATGAGAATCGTTCCGAAAAAATTTATCCCTATCAGGAATTTGACGCTGGACGTCCGATTCATAAGCCACCGGTATACGAGAAGTTGAAATCGGCTGGAGCGGTATTCGGAGAATCTTTTGGGTTAGAACACGCAAACTGGTTTGCGACTGAGGCGTCCGGTTCATTTGACTCCCTAAGCTACCGTCAGCCCAATTGGTGGAAACCGGTGATAGACGAAGGTAAACGCGTTCGTAATGAGCTTGGTTTGATGGAATTTTCAGCAATGGCAAAGTTTGAGGTGAGTGGACCTAACGCTGAAAGTTGGCTAAATTACGTTCTTGCGAATCGTATGCCCAAGCTAGGTCGCATGACCCTGTCCCCAATGCTTTCACAGGGTGGTCGTTTGATTGGTGATTTTTCAGTCTCGAAAATCGATGAAAATCGCTATTTTGTGTTGAGTGCCGATATTATGCAGCGTTCATTTATGCGACACTTTCGTCAGTTTCTTCCTCGCGATGGTGTGAAGCTCATGAATCTGTCATCTGACTACGCGGGTTTGCATATTTGTGGTCCTCTGGCTCAACCATTAATGGCGAAACTTGCTGACTGGGATATGAATTCTCTAAATTTTCCCTTCATGAGTGCTGCAATAGTATCAATTGGCGAGATTCCAGAAGTCATCACTCTTCGCGTTTCATACACGGGGGAAACCGGTTATGAGATGTATTTGCAATCAAAGCATCAAGTAAAGCTGTTTGAGTTGCTTATGAAAGAAGGGCGGCAATTCGGTATTGGACTTGTGGGCACTCGGTCTTTGATGCACACCCGGCTTGAAAAGAGTTTTCCAGCGTGGGGGCTTGAACTTTCAGCAGATTACACCGCAGTTGAAGCCGGAGTGGAGCGATTCGTCAATATGAGCAAAGGTGACTTCTTTGGCCGTAGTGCAGTTGAAAATGACCCGCCTCCCAGATACAAACTGATTACTCTGGTAGTCGATGCGGGAAATTGTGCAGTCTGGGGTGATGAGGCGATATTTCTGGATGGTCAATTGGTTGGTGCTGTAACGTCGGGTGGCTTTGGTCCGCACTGTGAGCAGCACATTGCATTGGGCTATATTGAACATGAAGTATGTACTTCCACAGGTCAATTTAGTGTCGAAATTCTGGGAGAGCTGCGGGACGCCGAATTCTGCGAGCAGCCAGTTTATGATCCTTCAGGTATTCGAATGCGGGCTTGATATTGATCAAGTCTAAAACTACCCATGTGTGGGTTATTGAAGCTATGAACTCAACATTCATTTCTAGCGGTTCTCGAACTGGAAGTTCACGTTCTTTAACTTAGCCTGATTCAGTACATCAGAAGAGTAATTCGGTGACTCGTCGTCAGTCTAGATTAAGGGTCCGCAGACAGGCAAGCCAAAGCCAGACGCTACTGCAAAGACCATTTAAGGAGGTGCGAAATCCCTACCCGCCAATGAAAATAATTTCCGTTGATCAAGTCGAGTCAATTCATGATGCCAGTCTAAGAATATTGCGCGATGTTGGAATTCGGGTTGAAAGTAAAACTGCATTGAAGTTGCTAAGGGACGTACGGGCAGAAGTTGACTGGGAAAATCAGCATGTTCGCTTTGATCCCGACCTAATAAACGAGCTGGTTTCGGGTTTGCCAGAAGAGTTTACCATTCACGCGCGAAATCCAGTAAAAACAGTAACAATGGGTAAGAACTCAATTGTGTTTGCTACGGTATGTGGGCCTTCGTTTGTAACCGATATTGATCGCGGACGACGGGCTGGCACCAAGGCAGATATGGAAGACTTTGTGAAACTGTCAGGCTCGTTGAACGTGTTTCATCACGAAGGAGGTGGTGGATTGGAACCATTGGATCTACCGCCTGAAACTCGTCATCTGGACATGATGTTTGCCCAAATCACCCTGACTGATAAGGCTTGGCAGCCAAATTGGATGAATACCGGGAAAAGAGCTCGTGATTGTATTGAAATGGCCAAGATTGCGAGACAGACTGATGATGATGGTATTAGGCAACGACCGGCAATCGTTGGCGGTGTGAATACGAATTCTCCACTGCTGTTCGATGAAGGTCAGGCAGATGGAATGCGAGAATTTGCCTTAGCGGGTCAACCTGTTCACGTGACGCCATTTACGCTTGCTGGAGCTATGGCTCCAGCAACAGTCGCGGGTGCGGTTACGCTACAAAATGCTGAAGCCTTAGGTTGTATTGCACTGACCCAAGCCGCCGCACCGGGTGCACCGACATTCTACGGACACTTCACTTCCAATGTTGATATGAGAAGTGGTTCACCGGCATTTGGTACACCAGAGTATGCTCAATCCGTAATCATTTCGGGTCAGCTGGCGCGCCGTTATAAGCTGCCGTATCGCTCCTCTAGCACGACTGCTTCAGCATGTGTAGACTTGCAGGCAACCTACGAGAGTGATATATCGATATACGCCTGTATTCAAGCGCATGTCAACAATGTTATGCATGCAGGTGGTTGGTTGGAAGGCGGATTGACCTGTTCATTTGAGAAGTTGATTCTGGATGCTGAACTTCTTCAGCTTCAGTCCGCATTTTTAGAACCAGTGATCGTCAATGAAGACGCTATCGGACTTGAAGCAATTGCAGAAGTTGGGTCTGGAGGTCACTTTTTTGGTTTAACACATACGCTTGAGCGATATCAGAATGCATTTTATGAGCCGATACTATCGGACTGGCGCAACTATGAAACCTGGCGTGATGATGGCAGCCGAACTGCGCTGGATCGAGCAAATGGAATTTGGAAGCAGCTTCTACGCGAGTACGAAAAACCACCTATTGATCCCGCAGTAGAGGAAGAACTGCAGGCTTATATGACACAACGCAAGGAAGAAATCAGAACCAAAGGAAGTTAACTTGTGACCTACGCTACACAAACGTCAAACGAAATCAATTACCAGACTTCCGAAAGTCTGGAAGCCGGTATCAACAATCTGCTTCTACGCTGCGTTCGCGCCAAGACTGGTGAAAAACTACTGATTGTCGGTGAAGTCGGGAAGGGTACCTATTATGAGAGCGATTTATGCCTGATAGTTAAGGAAGAGGCGCTAAAGCAGGGTATTGATGCCAGGGTTATGTATGCTGAACCCGTAGTCGATGCAGCAAGTGTCTCAGATCAGGTTCGTGAAGAAATGTCGTCATCAGATGCGGTTGTATTTTTCTCTAGACTGGGTGATCAGACCCGATTTCTACCATCACCCGGTAATGGAAAGAAGGTGATGTGCTATACGCTCACTAAAGCCCATCTTCGATCTCCTTTTGCGACAGTTGATCATCAAAAAATGACACAAATGCTACAGATGCTGGAAGCGTCAATTCGCTCTGCTTCAAACTATCAGATTGAAACTTCTGACGGCACAAACCTAGTCGGTGAGATTATCGCTGATGGTAGTAGGGAAACTAGCACCGCGTTTCACGTTGAACTTTTTCCGGTCATGATTTTCGAACCGATCAACTGTTTCAACCTAACTGGTAATTTGAATATTTCAAAGTTCATAACATCAACTTCCACACGGGCCTATGATGACAGTGTGCTGATGATTGAAACACCCGTAAATGCTCGCATTGAAAGTTCCGTCATCACATCGATTGATGGTGATCGTCAAACGGTTCAAAGAATCGTTGAGCAACTTGAGCGTGCTGCGCGGCTTAGTGGTGGTGATCCTTATGTGATGCACTCCTGGCATACTGGTATTAATCCAGGAACGTTTTTTGAAGGCAATCCTTTTGATAATTTAGAGTATTGGGGTACTGTCGCGTACGGTTCCCCCAGATATACACACATCCATGCGACTGGACTTGAACCCGGTGAAGTTGCCTATCATCTAATGGATGCAACGATCAAGATCGATGACGAAGTTTTCTGGGAAAACGGACGATTTTTGTTTCTGGAACAACCCGAAGTTTCCGCTCTCTTCACACCAGAAGAACGTATAGTCTTGAATGCGCGCTATCAACTCGAAATCGGCATGTAGATAGCAAGCGTCTATGTTTTCACTATGCGATTATTCCTATAAACAATGATTTGCATAACTTACTTTGCAGACATCCAAAGCAAAGTGCAAACAAATTGACAATCAATCAGACACCGATTACCGATTGATCGCAGTTCAATATTGAGAACACCCCACTCTGGAGGAATTTGTCATGCCTACGGGTCAGCCACCTTGCTGGATAGATACCATCAACTATGTAAATGCCAGCGCCGAATTGAAGGAAATGTACAGTCAACTGAGTTCTGTTCACAACAAAATTCACAATCTCTACCTTGCGTTTTCCTTGCAACCCAAACCACTGATGGCGGCCGATCAGCACTATCGAGATGTTTTACACAATGAAGCAAATCATTCTTCCCTGTGGTTTCTGGAATTGCTGGCGACTCAGGTCGCAATAATTGCCGACTGTCTCTATGCGTTTACCCATCATGGCGCAAACTTCAAGCACTTACTCGGCGACGAAGACCTTGGTGAGAAGATGCTACAAGCAGTTAGAGAAGACAAATTTGACGGCAACCCGATCTTTGATTCCAAACAGGCCTCTCTGCTCAAATTCGGGGCTAAGCTTACCCGTACTCCGGAAAAGATGACAGAAGGTGATATCGATGAGCTTCGACAGACCGGTGTATCAGATACCGAAATTCTTGAAGCTGTTCAGGCGACTGCCTGTTTCGCTTACTGGGTGCGTTTCATAAATGCACTCGGCATCAATTTAGGTGAAGAACGCGTCGGGATGTACTGACAAAAATAGTCAGTGTGCCGCTCCTTAAGGCTCAGTTGCCTGCTGACTGCATGCCTTTCCCACTTGCGCGTTCGGCCATGATTCGGTCCATCCAGTCTGGGTTCATTTCGGGGACTGAAGATAGCAGAAGTTCCGTGTATTCATGGTGAGGTGGTTGGAGGACCATTTCCTTTTCGCCCTGTTCAACAATGCGTCCCTGAAGCATTACGATCACTCGGTCGGCGATCGCACGAACGGTTGCAAGGTCATGGGTGATGAACATGTAAGCGAGGTTGAGTTCCTGTTGCAGTCGGTCAAGCAGTCGAAGTATCCCTTCTGCCACAAGTTGATCCAAAGCGGAGGTGATTTCGTCACAAATTATGAATTTCGGGTCAGCTGCCAATGCTCTGGCAATGCAGATTCTTTGTTTCTGCCCGCCAGATAGTTCGGACGGATATCGGTCGAGATAGAGCTTTGGATCCATTTCAATCATGTCCATAAGTTCATTGAGCCGATGCTGTTTTTCATCTCCCTCCATGCTCAAATAGAAACTTAGTGGTCGCCCAACAATTTTTCGAATTTTGTGTCTCGGATTGATAGCCGTGTCTGCCATCTGGTAAATCATTTGAGCGGATTTCAGTTGCTCTTTGGTACGATCATGGTAGTCCGGGGGCAGCATTTCGCCGTCAAGCATGATTGAGCCTTCAAGTGGCGACAATAATCCGGTGATGACACGAGCTGCGGTACTCTTACCACTACCCGATTCTCCCACTATTGCAACTGTTTCACGAGGATGTACCTCAAAATCCACATCAAACAACACAGGCTCATTTGTTTTGGGATACTTTGCAGTGACATGGTTTACCTTGACAATTGGCTCAGATTCTCTACTGCCTGCAACAGTAGTCTTTTTAAAGGTTCTGACTGCCCACAGAGACTTTGTATAGTCTTCCTCGGGATGATCTAGCATCGTACGTGTTTCAGCTTCTTCGACAAGATCCCCATAGCGTAAAACAATAATATTGTCAGCCATTTGCGCAACAACCGCCAAGTCGTGGGAGATGTAGATTGCCGCGGTATTGAATAGTTCAACAATATCCCGAATTGTGGCCAGTACTTCAATCTGAGTGGTTACGTCGAGTGCTGTGGTGGGTTCATCAAAAATGATCAGGTCCGGACGACAGGACAGTGCCATCGCCGTCATGGCTCGCTGCAATTGTCCTCCAGAAACCTGATGCGGATACCGGAATCCAATAGTATCGGGTTCCGGCATTTTGATTTTTGAGTAAAGATCCTTGGCATCTGCATAGGCCTCTTCACGGCTGCCAACACCGTGCTGGACTACGGACTCGCTAAACTGATCAATTATTTTGTGCGCTGGGTTAAATGCGGCGGCAGCGCTTTGCGCAACATACGCGATTCTAGCGCCGCGCAAACGTCGTTTCTCTTCTTCGGAGGCTGTGGTCAGTTCCAAGCCGTCAAATACAACACTGCTGCCAGGTTTAAATCTGCATCCTGCCTTGCAGTATCCCATAGCAGCAATTCCTATTGTGGATTTGCCGGCACCGGATTCACCAATCAATCCTAAAATTTCACCGCGCTTTAATTTCAGATCAATTCCATTGACGATATCGTGCCAGCGTCGGTCGCTGAAACCTTCGATCTTCACATTCGTCATTTCCAGCAGATATTCAGTTGAATTAGACTTCATCTTTTAGACCTGAAGTTTTGTGTAAGAACCAGTCAATCACAAAGTTGACGGCGACTGTCAATAGTGCAATGGCCGCAGCAGGAATGAGTGGGGTATAGTCATCAAACGTAATCAGAACCGCAGTCTGTCGAACCATTGATCCCCAGTCTGCAATTGGAGGTTGTATACCGATACCCAGGAAACTCAAAGCGCTGATGGTTAGGAAGACAAAGCAAAAACGAAGCCCGAATTCTGCCGCAAGTGGTGCAGAAATATTTGGCAAAATTTCTGAGATTGTCAACCAGGTCAGCTTTTCTCCGCGTAGTCTCGCTGCTTCGATGTAATCCATCACGACGACATTAAGACTCACAGCCCTCGCTATTCGAAATATTCGGGTCGCGTCAATGACACTCATGATGATAATCAGGTTGATGATCGAGGTGCCGAAAATGGAAAGGAGCATCATGGCAAAAATGAGAGCAGGTATCGCCATGAACACGTCGACGATACGGCTCAGCAACTGATCAAGCCATCCACCAAGCACAGCCGCCAGTATTCCCAGCACCCCGCCTAGTATGAAGGCAAGAAAAGTGGTCAGCAAGGCAATACCAACGGTATTTCGCGCGCCATACAGAATTCGGGTCAGCATGTCCCGTCCCAGGTGATCTGTTCCGAGCAGGAATTGGTCATCCCAAGGTTGAAACTTTCTTCCCACAATCTCAGATTCTCCGAAAGGAGCAACCCAAGGTGCAAATAGTGCAACAAAGATATAGATTGCTATCACCAGCAATCCAAATTTAGCGCTCAACGGTGCATCGTAAACTTCAAGAAGAGCACGAGTTAAATGTGTGCGAAAGGAAGTTGTTTGTACTTGTACGTTCAAACCAGTTCCTTCCTATTTAGGATGTAATAACCGAGGATTTGTCAATATTGACAGAATGTCAGCGATTAAGTTAAGGAGTACATATGTCGCTGCGAAAATCAGACAGCAGGCCTGCACCACTGGCATGTCACGACGCTGCACCGCATCCACCAGATACTGGCCAAGTCCGGGATACACAAAAACGACTTCTACCACAATAACCCCAACAATCAGGTAAGCGAGGTTGATTACCACAACATTTACGATGGGGGCCCAGGCATTGGGCAATGCGTGGTGAACAATGATTCGAAATCTCTTCATCCCCTTGAGCGCAGCCATTTCTATGTAGGCATTGGCCAGCAGGTTAATAATTGCTGCCCGGGTCATACGCATCATATGAGCCATTGATACCAGCGTGAGCACAAGTGCAGGCAACAGAGTTTTTTCGAGGTGTTCCGCAAATGTGGTGTCTAGTCTGACGTTGGATAGACTTGGCAGCCAGCCGGCTTTCACAGAGATCAGAAGCAGCAGGATGTAGGCGACAAAAAATTCGGGTGTCGAGATTGACGAAAGTGTCACGACATTGACCGTTCGGTCATAGAGGCTGTTTCGGTAAAGAGCCGCGAGAATGCCGCAAAATAATGCGAGGGGTACTGCAATGCAGGCTGCAAACAATGCCAGAAAAATTGTGTTATAGACCCTGGTGCCAAGCACCTCGTTAATTTCCCGGCCATTTCCAATTGAAGTACCAAAGTCTCCCTGCAGAATACCGCCAAGCCAATCCAGGTATCGAATATGTGGTGGTAAGTCCAGCCCTAACTGTCTTCTTAGCGCTGCTACCGTATCTGGCGTGGCTGCCTGACCGAGAATCGCTTCTGCTGCATCACCAGGCAGCATTGATACCGCCAGAAAAATAATCAGTGAAATGGCAAACAGAGTAAGCAAACCCAACAGGATTCGCTGTGCCAGCATTTTCAGAATGTGAGTCAAGTTCGGTTGTCTGGCTAAGAAATTACTCGAACAACAACTGCAAGGGTTTATTCGGGATGGAATGGAAGTGATTTTAGCCGAGTAGTTCAGCCATTCGCTGACGAATTCTCTGTTGCATATCTTGAGCACCTGCTTCCAGCCAGGCGTCAGCATCTGACCGCTCGCACAAATTCGGATACCAATTTTCTGTAAGAAAGCGATCCTGAGTGTGTGGGTCAGTCAGAAATTCATTCGTCGGCGCGGAACGTTCGACCACCTCAACTGCTAAGG
>CAZYSR010000171.1:0-3931 GCA_964649525.1 uncultured Gammaproteobacteria bacterium | reverse complement strand
CGTTCGGTAAATTCGCCCCATTCAGGGTTCTCAAGACGATCAAGACTGTTAACTGCATGAATGTAATACAGGTCAACATAGTCGGTTCGAAGGCGCCGCAAGCTGTTTTCCAAGGCAGACATAATTTGCCTTTGCTTCTGCCCGGCTCTGGCTCTAGTTTTAGATGCGATGATGACCTTGTCTCGCACTCCAGCAAGGGCCGTTCCAACGGCGGTTTCCGAAGCTCCGCCGCGGTAGCTTTCTGCAGTATCAAAATAGGTTACACCGCGATCGTAGGCGTAGCTTACAAGCGATGGATCAGATAACCGGCTACTGCCAAAAGAGATATCTGAAACCGTGAGGCTGGTTGAACCAAGCGGCACGTAACGCTGAATTCGTGGTTCAGCAGTTGAGGCAAGTGTTGCTGTGCGCCCAGAAGACGCATAAATCGCCCCAGCAGCTGCGCCTAATTTGAGAAAAGATCGCCGTTGCACTTTACTTAAACGCCAGAGTGAATTTCTTCAATGGATCGATTCCACAAATAGAGTTTATCATGAATGAGCTTAACGCGACACGTCTTAGATTCGATAATTAGGATAGATAGCCTTTGTCATCCCGTATCTGAGTCGATTAGGCCACGTATCTCCAAATATTTTTCATCACTTTTCAACCAGTTTGTGACGTCAGCAATCAACTCCTCGAATTCGAGCCGGCCCTTACCCCTTGTACTACACTCCCATACGACTAAAACCCGCCAGTTTTGCCCCAACAAAAGGTCCCTAATCTTGGTATCCCGTGCTCGATTAGTCTTGATCTTTGTTTCCCAAAACTCTCGATTTGTGGCTGGCACTTTAAACAAATGGCAATCATGTCCGTGCCAAAAACAGCCGTTGACGAATACGACAGCGTTAAGTCCACGGAATACTAAATCCGGTTTTCCAGCCAAGTTTTTGTCGTGAAGTCTATATCGGAAACCCTCGCGGTGCAAAGCTTTTCGCAACAACAGTTCTGGTTTGGTGTTCTTCGCAGAAATAGAAGCCATAACCTCTCTTCGTTTCTGCAAACTGAAAACATCTGCCATAGTGTGAAATGACTTCGGTCAGTCAGTGTATTGGATTTGACGTAGTTGACTCTGAACCACTGCAAGCGAGAAATTTGTTAGTCTAGTTTCTGGATTAAGGATCGCTTAGATTTCAGTTCCTTTTATTCTGAAACGTCGACAAAATTCTACCAAGGGATTTCGCATCTTGAAACCCCGAATTCAAGATGTACAAACTCAGGGTGTAAGCGTCCGAGCGACACGGAACCCGAGGTCGGCGTGACGGGACCACGGGCTTGCCGCCTCTAACCTGACGCGAGTCGCGGCTCTGAGGGTCCATGGCTCGTTCATGTAGGAACCGCCGCGCAACACGCGCTGTGAGCAGTCTCCGCCAGAAATCCATGCGCTGCCATCCACAGGCGCACCGTTGTAACTGTCATGCCAGCAGTCTTCAACCCACTCATATACATTGCCATGAACTTCGTGCAACCCGAAACCATTAATCGGAAGACTGCCCACGGGAACCGCTTCATTTCTGCGAATCCCTGGACGGCCCTCTCCATAAGTGTAATGTCCATCGTAGTTCGCCTGATCGGTCGAAATCGTTGATCCAAAATAAAACGGTCCGGTCGTTCCGGCACGGGCAACATACTCCCATTCCGACTCCGAGAGCAGTCGATAATTCTCCCCTGTTTTTCGGCTCAACCAATTGACGTACTCCCTGGCATCTTCCCAGTTGACATCAACCACCGGCTGGCTTCCTCGCCCCATTCCTAGATCATCCGGATTATGCGAACATCCGCCTGCCGCAACACACGCATCCCATTCGCGAAATGTTACTTCGTACTTGCCAACCGCGAAATGATAGGAAATTTCGACTCGATGCTGTGGCTCTTGGTTGCTATGATGCTTTTCCTCGGACCGAGGCGAGCCCATGATGAACGTTCCCGTTGCAATCACCACCATTTCAGGACATTCGATGCAATCCTGAAAAGTTTCGCCAGCCTTCAGACTCGATTCCTGCATCGTAACGCAAGCTGGAATCACGACTGACAGCAGCGCGCAGACAGGTGCCGCGTATTTGAGTTGCGTCAATTGCATCATAAATTGAGTTCCCGACTATGGCGAATGTTTGAATTTCAAATCATCTAAGTGCAGCGCTTAAGTCAGCCGTTCATTCGGCAAGATCATCCGCCTCCGTCTCGTTGATGTGATTGAGCGACTGCAGGATATCTGCTATTTCTGCCTGAACAGTCATCAAGTCGGCACTGTCCGGTCCTGCATCGTTGAGTATGTCTTGCAGTAAGCCTATACGCTGCTCAAGCAGCGTGAACATTTCTTTGTATTGCTCCAGTCCAGTCTTAAGCAATTCATTGGATTCGCGCAATGAGTCCTCTAACATACTCCGGTTTTCAATGTAAGCATCCACCGACTGCCCTAATCTATCGATTTCTTCTGATAGTTCTGTCACTTCGTGATCAAGCTGATGAAGCTTATCAAGCTGTTCCGAGCCATCGTCAAGCCAGAACGAACTGCTCCAGATAAGAAAGGCGAAAACGAGCGCATATACCAGAATAAGCTGAATATTCTGCTTGTTTTTCAGTAACTTAAACATGATGGCACCTAAAGCTGCCGACTCTGTCAATGAACCAGGACCACTCAACTTTGGAACAATCTATTTGACAAGTGACTGGGGTTGACTTAACGCCTGATTTAGCAATGTACTCCGATCGCGCACAATCTACTCTCCTAACAAGTTACTGTATTCAAATCGTGCGGGCGACACGGAAACCGATATCGGAGTATCGGGTTCCTGACCCGTTCGCTCCGCGTATTGCGGAGCGAAGATCCCTCGGCCCGTAGCGCCAGGAACCACCACGAAGCACGTGTCCTCCACAACGATCACTTGAAATCCATGCGCTGCCGTCCGATGGCGTGTCGTCATAACTGCCTTGCCAGCAATCCTCCACCCACTCCCATACATTGCCGTGAACATCATGCAAACCAAAAGCATTCCCCGGGAAACTACCTACAGGAACCGTTTTCTCTCGGTTAATTCCCTTGTGTCCTCCGCTATAAGTGTAATAGTATTCTCCACTGTAGTTTGCCTGATCGGTCGAGATCGTCGAACCGAAATGAAACGGCCCGATCGTTCCAGCACGCGCCACATACTCCCATTCTGACTCCGAAAGCAGTCGGTACTGCTCCCCCGTCTTACGACTCAGCCAATTTACGTATTCCTTTGCATCAAACCAGCTGACGTTGATCACTGGACGGCTTCCGCGCCCAAATCCCTCATCGTGTGGACGACGCGAGCATCCGCCTTCCGACACGCATGCGTCCCATTCGCGGAACGTTACCTCGAATTTCCCGACTGCAAAAGGATACGAAATCGTGACCTGATGCTGTGGACTTTCACCACTTTGTCTCCCCTCCTCCGACGTAGGCGAACCCATTATGTAGGACCCCGAGGGAACTTCAATCATCAACGGACATGTCTCGCAGTCGCGGAATTCTGTTCCGGGTTCTGTTTTGTTCTGCGCTACCGCGTCAATTGGAATAACAACCAGCAATAGAGCGCAGACAATCGCCGTTTTGATGGTTCGCATCAGCGCACTCGGGAACACGGCAGGAGTAACCGCACGTGTTTGTTTGAACTGCGTTGACTTCCCACAAATCCCGGAATTTTCGGTGACACCGCAATGGCAGCACCATTGTTCAAACCTCCCTATCATCATAAATGTCCTCCATCCAAATTCATCTGAATTAAATTAGACCAACTTGCCGCTGTTTCACGCTCTAAGTCGCATTTTGTGAGTTGCTTCAATTGCAACATTAAACGAGTTCCTGACTATGGCAAACTTTCAAATTTCAAATCATCTAAATTCAGCCGATCACTCAGCAAGAACAGCC
>CAZYSR010000170.1:0-2403 GCA_964649525.1 uncultured Gammaproteobacteria bacterium | reverse complement strand
CTATTGCTGTTCTTTACTTTGTGCTGATCTTTCCGTTCAGTCTGCTGGCTCGACGGTCTGAGAAAAAACTTCTGGAGAAAACCGGACACTAATCGGGCCCGTTCGATGCAAGCTAAAGGACACGAATCCAAATCGTTTTTCACCTGCCGCAACGTCTCAAAATATTTTGGTACATTCAAAGCGCTGGATGACGTCTCCATTGAAATTAACAAGGGAGAGATTGTCTGCATCGTTGGTCCATCCGGTGGCGGCAAATCCACCTTTCTGCGGATGTTGAATGCTCTGGAATCAATCGATTCTGGCGAAATTATCGTGAATGACATTCACCTGCCTGGAAGCCAGCAGGAAACTGAAAGTGTTCGGCGCGAAGTCGGTATGGTTTTTCAGCAGTTCAACCTGTTTGAACATATGTCGATACGCGAAAACGTTACATTCGCCCCCAGGGTTTCACGTGGCATGGGTCAGCGTGAAGCAGATGAATTAGCTGAAAATCTACTGCAACGTGTTGGTATCGTTGAACAGATCGAAAAGTTTCCGAATCACTTGTCCGGCGGACAAAAGCAGAGAGTCGCGATTGCCAGAGCACTGGCCATGAAACCCCAGGCAATGCTTTTTGATGAACCGACATCCTCTCTCGACCCCGAGATGGTGGTTGAGGTTTTGGATGTCATGAAGGAGTTGGCCTTCTCAGGCATGACGATGATTATTGTCACGCATGAAATGGGCTTTGCCAGAGAGGCTGCAAGTCGGATGCTGTTTATGGCCGGCGGAAAATTTCTGGTCGATGAAACTACAGACGGTTTTTTTGAAAGTAGCGAAAACCCTGAACTGGAAAAGTTCCTGTCAAATATTTTGTAGGGTTCGCGGAATTTAATTTCGTTTGCGATTACAAAGGTCTCACCTGTTACTTTTTTGTTAACTCTGTTGCAATCTACAGCGAACGGATTACAATGCCATTTGCAGTCTTATGCCAATGGAGTAAAGACGGCTTAATCAAACTAAATGGAGTAAGTAAATATGAGTATGAAAAAAATTGCCATTAAACTTGGTGTCATTCTTAGTTTATTCACCCTAGGTATCGGTTCAGCGTTCAGTGCAGATGATCAAATTTCTGTCATCAAAGACCGTGGCGAACTTCTGGTTTGCCATGCAGAAGCACTGCCCTGGGGTGCTAAAGACCCAAAAACCGGTGACTGGGTTGGCACTGATATTGAAGCAGCAAGACATCTTGCTGGCATTATGGGCGTCGATTATGTACCTGTCGATTCCCAGTGGGGCACTCTGATTCCGAGTCTGGAAACAGGTAAGTGCGACATCGTGATGTCTCCCATGTTCCGAACCGCAGAACGCGCCATGCGTGTGCTGTTTTCGAATCCCTCTGGATACGAAACTCAAGGTACAGCAGTTCACATGGACTCTGATGCACAGTCTCACAAAGACCTTGATAAGGAAGGTATGATCATCGCCGTTGGATCAGGTACAGCAGATGAAGCTTTCGCCATGCGGTTTTTCAAGATGGCAGAGGTCAAGCCACTCGTCAGTGACAAACTGTCCACTTACTTTCTTGAGGTGGCGAGCAAAAGAGCCGATGCTGTATTGACTGACAGTTCCTCGCTTAGAAACTTCATCAAGCAGAATCCGGGTATGAATCTGCGCATTGTTGATGATGCACCACTTAATCCTCAGGGCTATGCATATGCGGTGCTGCCAGGGCAGTATCACTTTGTGAATTTCATCAATGTCTGGCTTGAAACGATCGAGCAGCAGGGCTTGAAAGATAAATGGTATGAGATGGTCACGGCCGAATGATCTGTGACATTTGGACTTAAGTCCAGATTAATGACAATACCAGCAGTTTTGACATGAATAGTCCGGCACACAGTCGTTCCGCAGAAACCGGATCCATCGCCGGCGGCGTCATGTCGCTCAATCGTCTGATAGACCCGATGCGCGTATTCGTGCGCGCATCGGGAGCCTATATGTGGGATGAAACCGGAAAACGCTATATCGATTATCACGCAGCTTTTGCGCCGTACCTGCTAGGTCATGGAGATAAAGATATTGATGAAGCTGTTATCGCATCGATCCGCCGTAGTGAATCGTTGATGGGCGCTGGGACGACGCCCTGGGAGCACGAAATTGCCGATTTGTTGGTTGAATCAGTACCCTATCTTGAGCAGGTACAGTTAACCAACAGCGGTACCGAAGCCGTTGCATTCTCGATTCGACTGGCCCGAGCAGCCACCGGGCGTAACGATGTTGTGTTCATTCAAGGTGGCTACAACGGTTGGATGGATTCCGTCGCATTCAATTTAATGGATCCAGCCTCGACTTTTGCCAGCCACCGCGGCGGTGATGAGCACTCCTTAAGACCAATTTCCGCTGGAATGCATGCATCTACCC
>CAZYSR010000169.1:0-2810 GCA_964649525.1 uncultured Gammaproteobacteria bacterium | reverse complement strand
GTATTTATGATTCGAATTGATTGTCCTTTTTCGACAACAACTGCTTTGCCTCTTCGCGCAGGGATGATTACTTTGTCTACCATATTGTTTTCATCCTCAATTTAATTGTTGGGTGCTTGACGTTTAATCAGTAATTGAACTGTATAATTTGCGCTGATCTGCAATACTTGGGCGGCTGGTCTGATTCAAACGACCATTCAAGTGACTAGATTATGTTGCTTGTAAAGAAAAATATATATTATCAAAGTTATATAACTTCTATCTAAACATCTCCATGAATCTTACTTTCGAGATCTCCAAGTTGCTGCCGGAGATAATCGTGAGCCTTATGGCCTGTGCAATTTTGGTCGTGGACCAAACCGCGCTGAAGAAGTACAAGAACCTTCCCTTTGCCCTAACACTGATTACACTCGCTGTTGTCAGCATTATATTTGCTGGAAAACTTTATCAAGAATCCGCTGTCGTGATGGAGGGAATGTTTGTCGATGATTCCTTCTCAAATTTAACCAAGCTTGTAATTTGTCTGATAAGTCTGCTGGTTTTTGGTCATGCTCGGGCTTATTCGAAAGCTCGAAACATTGCCGGCAGTGAGTTCTACGTATTGGGCCTGTTTGGTGTTTTGGGTATGATGGTTATGGCTTCAGCGGACCATCTGCTCGTCGTTTACCTTGGGCTTGAATTGATGTCGCTGTGTTTGTATTCGATGGTTGCTTTTCAGCGCGACTCCAGCAATGCGACCGAAGCAGCAATGAAGTATTTTGTGTTGGGTGCCCTAGGTTCCGGTTCGTTGCTCTATGGCCTGTCTATCATCTATGGTTTGACCGGTTCGCTTGATATCGCAGTGATTCACAACGAATTTGCAGACGCTTCGGCTGATAACCTTCCTTTGATTCTTGCAGTTGTTTTTGTGGTTGTCGCATTGGCATTTAAGCTGGGTGCAGCACCATTTCACATGTGGGTACCCGATGTTTATCATGGCGCACCTACTTCAACAACGATTTATCTTGGTACGATTCCGAAGATCGCTGCATTTGCGATGGTAATTCGTTTGCTGATAGGTTGCTTGATGGAGTTGCAGCACTTGTGGCAGGACATGTTGATCATTATCGCTCTGCTTTCGATCATTGTCGGAAATGTGATCGCAATTGCGCAAACTAACCTTAAACGCATGCTTGCGTATTCTACGATTGCGCACATGGGTTTCATGCTGCTTGGTGTACTCAGTGGAACCAATGAGGGACTCACTGCATCGCTTTTTTATGTGATCGTTTACGCGGTTATGAGTCTGGGTGCTTTTGGCATTATCGTAATTAGTGCTAAAAAAGATGAAGAACTCGACCGAATCAGCGATTACAGTGGTTTGAATAGCCGCGATCCCTGGATGGCATTTTGGATGTTGTTATTGATGTTCTCCCTAGCAGGTGTGCCACCGACAGTTGGATTCTACGCAAAACTGGCAGTTATTCAGGCAATCGTTGATATCAATCTCGTGTGGGTAGCGGTTATTGCAGTCCTGTTTGCAGTCGTTGGTGCGTTCTATTACTTGCGCGTGATTAAGGTGGTTTATTTCGATCAATTGGAGGAGGTTCTTGTGCCTTACCAGCAACTACCGGCATCAAGAGCTTTACTTGGCCTGAATGCAATGGTGCTTGTTGCAATTCTTCCCTGGGTGGGAAATGTGCTGTCGATTTGCGAGACAGCGATTGCCAGTTTGCGTTAGCATTACATCGAACCTCTGTCAGTGGCTATATCGAACTGGCCAACTGGTTGCAGAATATGGTTGATTTTCTCTCGAAAATTTGGTCAGAGTCACCATGCCCATCGAGCAAAATAGCTTCGGTTTCTTCGAAAAATTTGTAAAATAAAAGCCTTATACCAATCGTGATGCGGGGTGGAGCAGTTCGGTAGCTCGTCGGGCTCATAACCCGAAGGACGTAGGTTCAAATCCTACCCCCGCTACCAAATTAGCCGACATTTCTTGGACAGGAATGTCGGCTTTAGTTTTGGATAGAGCGCAATGAAGCTAACAGTTGTGAAATCCACAATTAGTGTCTATAGATTACAGAATTTTCCGGCAATATTGCGAGTATTATGGGCTTAACAAAATGTCATTTTCGTTGTCAAGGATTGACAGATTCCGATAGCACTTGATTCGTCGTTGTCACAATTACAGGAATCAAGTGCAGAAGTGGAACCAAAGAACAATAAATATCAATCTGAACCCATGCGAGGCACACTGATTTGGCAGAGAATTGATCCACGTGATAATGAGTAGGTTCAATGCAAAAAGTAAATTCACAAGACTCTGAAAACATACGATATCAGGTAGATGAACATCCACCAACGCCTCTGACCATCGGGCTTGGCATTCAACTTGCAACACTATGCATTGCGGGGGTTGTGCTGGGACCAGCCATTGTGGTGAACGCGGCTGGTGGAGATCAAACCTACCTTCTGTGGGCGGTATTTGGGGCAATATTTGTCAGCGGCATATCCTCCGTGATTCAGGCTGTTCGGTTTGGCCGCATTGGTGCTGGATATGTACTGGTCATGGGTACGTCTGGTGCATTCATTGCAGTGTCTGTTGCCGCGATCGCTCAAGGTGGACCAGCGATGATGGCAACTTTGGTCATTGTTTCGTCATTATTTCAATTTCTACTTGGCTGGCACCTTTCACTGTTTCGTAGAATTTTGACACCAGCAGTGGCTGGTACGGTGATTATGCTGATTCCAGTGACCGTGATGCCCATCATTTTTAGCATGTTGTCTCAGGTCCCGGAAGGCGCACCAGCAAATTCAGCTCCTATTAC
>CAZYSR010000168.1:0-2613 GCA_964649525.1 uncultured Gammaproteobacteria bacterium | reverse complement strand
CGTAAAGGGAATGCCAGCTTCAAACGGATCAGTTTGTTCGCAAAATTCAGACCCGGCAAATATTAGTCCAGCTTCAATTCTTAGAAGATCCAGTGCGCCAAGGCCCATTGGGTTTAAGTTTTTCGCACTTTCAGCATTCATAAAAATTCGCCAGACTTCAGCCGCGTCCCTTGGATGGCAGAATATCTCGTAACCTAACTCGCCCGTATATCCTGTACGTGAAAGAACAATCGGAATTCCATTGGCATGGTTCATTCTGGCGACAGAAAATCGAAACCACTTCAGTTCCTCAACATTTGCCTGATCGGGACGTGTCCAAACCGTTTCCTGCAGTATTGCACGGCTGTCGGGTCCCTGGATCTGGAGATTGACAAGCTGACTGGTGGAGTCTCGTACCCAAACTTTTAAACCGCGTTCCTCTGCCTGCTTACGGAGCCACAGGCCGGAATCATCGCAGCCGCCCACCCAGCGGAAGTTTTCCTGTCCTAATCGAAACACAGTTCCATCGTCAATCATACCGCCTGAAACATTACACATGGCTGTATAGGTGACTTGTCCGACTGAGAGCTTCTTGATATCCCGGGTTACGCAGGTCTGTAGTAACTTCTCTGAATCAGGGCCTAACACTTCGTATTTACGGAGGGCTGAAAGATCAATCAATACCGCGCCTTCGCGGCAGGCCCAGTATTCCGCGACTTCACCCAAATTGGTATAAGTATTGGCCAGCCAAAATCCCGCATATTCAACGAAGTCTCTCGTTAGTTTCGAAGTTTCTGGATGAAATCCGGTTTCCTGGGTCATGATCGGTTCCTCATCAACGGTTTTACGTGCCGCAATGGTTCGCTTAAAAAGTTCTTTTTCCCTGTAAACACGCACTTGAATATCCGTGGGGTTCCAAGCATTCGCCGCGTCGATATCATCACTGCAGGATGATGAAATGCAGATCAAATCCCTGGTCGCACGCATTAATACATAGTCTCCTGGTCTGGACCAGGGTTCATCCATGTAAAGTTGGTAGTGGTCGTCAAAAAACGAGTTGAAAAACAGATTAATTGCCATCCAGCCCTTTCGTGGAACGATGGGATATTCCTGAATCGCATAATTGAAATTATCAGAGCAGTTGGCGTGACCCGGATATCCCATTTCGTCATAATACTTGCTGGCACAAGCTAATCCGAAACTGTCGTGACGCCCACAGGTATCTTGGATCACTTCGATCACTGGTTCTAGGCCGACATCAAAGAATTTCGAATATAGACCCGGCTTGGGGTACGCCGATCCGACCATTGTGCGGGTTGCAGTTGCATCCAGATTTCGCTCCAATCCGCGGTCCAGGGCCTTCGTATCAAAGCACTGAAAGTCTGAACATTGACGGCCGCTGATGTCGAGAATCTGGATGTATTCTCCTGCTTTGACTTCATAGCTCTTTGCGGTAGCCGCCTTGATGGTAAAGTCTTGAATTGCATCCGCTAGCGGGTCTGACGGAATTTCGATTTCATCTTGCAATGTAGTACATCGAGTGACCCACAGTATCAGATCTGTCGGAGGATTTTGCTCTGCTACGCTCATTGGACCACCGGGTGCGCCGAATATTCCAATACATTCTGTTTCTACGACTCGGCTGACCCGTGAACCAGGGCTGCTCTGCCCGTCGAGTAGTACAGCAGTTGGTGCAGATGCAAGGTCGATACCAAAAAGTTTAAGTTTTTGCTTGATCTTTGTCGCACCGGGTGATGCCTGTTCCAACATGGATGCGAGCTGCACGCCGCTTGTCATCCGGTCAGGTGTGAATTGCCCGGAACTGAAATTACTGCTGGCATCAAATGCGACAATGTGTACACACTGAAGACCTTCGGGGTCTACAATTTCAACTTGGTCGCCAGCGTTCAGTGCAATGACTACCATTGCACCACCCCGAATATAGTAGCGTTCTCGGCCTTCCAATATGTTTTGAATACCTGGCGCGAAAGATTTAGGGGACGAATTCAGGGTAGAGATTCTGATAGCTTCATTCATAGACAGATACCGCAATTAATCGAACTGTACAGTCATTCAAATTTTGGGGTGATAAATCACGCCACACGGAAATTTGATGAGGCACTGGTACTTCTATAAAGTATAGCGAAACGATGTCTGACGCAAAACAGGATTTCATCAGATATATTAACTGTTGGACATTCCTATTGGGGCTTACGGCCGCAGGGTTCCAACTACAGAAATATCAGCAATTCATCCAAATGGTGAGGTAGGGCAAACTGATGTCAAAGCGAATGTTATCTAATCAAGGCTTTCTGGCTGTTTTTGCATCACTGTTTCTGTTTTCCCAGACGACTGTTGCAGAGACTTTGGATGGCAGAGTCTCTTTTCAATCTGTAATTGAAATTAATTCCATTGTGAGAGGCACGGTAGCCCAGGTTAATTGGAGTGTTGGCGATCGGGTGACGTCTGGCGAAATTTTGATTGAACTAGATTCCACTCGGCAGGAAGCAATGGTAAGAATTGCCAGGAATCAAGTTGCAAAGATGCAAATCGAGGTTGATGACGCGGATGCTAAATTCACAAGACAGCAGGATATGTATGATCGCGGCTCTTTGTCTCTTTTATTGTATGAAG
>CAZYSR010000167.1:0-5999 GCA_964649525.1 uncultured Gammaproteobacteria bacterium | reverse complement strand
ATACATGTGCAATGGCCTCGCTCATCAGTTCGATCGGTTTCTCAGACAGCACTGACATCAACGCTATGTTCTTCCCGCCTACCGGATGCCTGATCAGGTAGTCTGCCATTTCGCGTATGGATTCGATGTTGTGAGCGACGTCAAGCAATACCTGTGGAGATTCCTGGACAACTTGCAATCGACCATGAATCCGAGTCGCTTCGATTCCGCTTCGAATAGCGTCATCTGGCAAATCGAACATTTGTCGGGCAAGTAAAGCAATAGCCGCAGCGCCTGTGGCGTTGTCCTTCTGACATCTTCCGGATATAGGCGGTTTTGGAATATCGGAAAGTTCAACCTGCTCGTCTTGCAACTGCAAGCGTACGGACCATCGGTCCGATTTGAAATCAGAAGTAATGTCTTCGCCAATCACATGCAATTTTAGTGAAAGCTCTTCGGCTGCTTTTCGAACTGATTGCGGTAAATCTGAGTCTGTACAGACGGCTAGCTGATTGCTGCGCAATATACCGGCTTTTTCGTAGCCAATCTGTTCTCGCGTGTTGCCCAACCACTTTTCGTGATCCGTACCAATTGAAGTAATACAGGCAATATCGGCATCCATGATGTTCACTGCATCCTTACGTCCACCAAGCCCGACTTCGAAAATTGCCACATCGACATTTCTTTGAATGAAGTAATCGACCGCAATTGCAGTGCCATACTCAAAAAAAGTTAACGGTACCTCACCGCGAAAGGCTTCAACTTGCTGAAACGCCCTCAATGCATCGGTATTAGATATCTGCTTACCGTCGACAACAAATCTCTCATTAAAATCAACTAGATGGGGTGAGGTATAAAGTCCAGTTGAATAACCCGCATGTCTGAAAATTGATTCAACCATATGTGCGACCGATCCCTTTCCATTGGTGCCGGCAACGCTGATCACTCGAAAAGGAATTGTTTGGCTGGTAATGCGGTCAATTACAGTTCGCACACGGTCAAGAGTCAGGTCCATCGTCCGATAATGTAACCGTTGGATATAGTTTATCCAATTGTCCAGATCCCGTGATTTGTGCTCTGCACCCAGCTGCAGATTGATGACGCTCGGTTCAGGCCGAGGTAGGTGCTGCTTAGTTTGCATGACTTCTCGAATTACCACGATACGGCGCTAAAATCGCAAGTAATGAGTGGATGTGATCTCGGAGTCTCCTTCTGTCAACAACCATATCAAGTGCACCGTGTTCAAGATGGAACTCCGCTCGCTGAAAATCATCCGGCAGGGATTCGCGTACCGTTTGTTCGACAACCCGTCGGCCGGCAAATCCAATTAGTGCTTTTGGTTCTGCAATTATGATGTCGCCTAACATTGCGAAGCTGGCAGACACGCCACCCATGGTCGGATCAGTCAATACAGAAATATATGGCAACTTCTCTGAATTCAATCGATCCACAGCCGCTGTGGTTTTGGCCATCTGCATCAGTGAAAACATTGATTCCTGCATTCTTGCGCCACCACTTGCCGAAAAACATATAAATGGTGAACGGGTTTCAACACTTGCGTCGACACCATGTACAAACCGCTCGCCGACAACAGACCCCATGGAACCGCCCAGAAACTCAAAATCAAATGCGGAAACAATGATCGGCATTTCTTTCAGTTCCCCCGAATAGACAGCCAGCGCATCATAGTGCCCTGTCTTTTTTTGTGCCTCAGAAAGCCTGTCTTTATATTTTTTTCGGTCGCGAAACTTCAATTTATCCACCGGTTTGACTTCACCATCCAATGGTTTGGCAGTTCCTTCATCGAGAAAAGATTCGATCCGCTTGATTGCATTAATTCGCATGTGATGGTCGCATTTGGGACAGACATTTAGATTCTGTTCCAGTTCAACCTGGTACAGAACTGCAGTACATTCTGGACATTTGACCCAAACGCCCTCGGGCACCCCTTTTTTGGACAAGCGCCCCCCTGATTTGATTTTTGGGGGCAATAAGTCAGTGAACCAGTTCATAAATCAATTTGGACAATTGAACTAATTTGCATATATCGCTCGATCAGCGGCCTGAACAGCATCAACGAATTCGCGAATTGCTGCTGGATTCTTTATCCCTTCGCTAAATTCAACTCCGGTGCTGACATCAACCGCAGTCGGTTGAATTTTTTTGATGGCTTTTGCAATGTTTTTGCTGTGGAGCCCGCCAGCCAATATCACAGGCTTCTCAATCTGTGGCACGTAGTTCCAGGAAAATGTTTTTCCAGTTCCACCTACTTTATCTTTGACGTAGGCATCAAGCAGCAGGCCACTCGCCTCCGGGTAGGAATCCACCGCCTGCCTAACCTGCTCAACGCTCCTGACTCGAAGAGCTTTAATGAACGGAATACCCGGTTCGCGGCAACGACTTTGCGGCTCTTCTCCGTGAAACTGAATAAATGTCGGTCGAACATCCTGCACGATGGCATCAAGTAGACCATCGTCGGGATTAACAACTACTGCAATTGACGTAACATCGGACGGCAAGCTTTCACGAATCACTTTCGCTTGGGTACTACTAAGGTTCCTGCCGCTAGGCGGATAGAATATCAGGCCGATTGCCTCCACTCCACACTGCGCTGCAATCAATGCATCCTCAATACTCGTGATCCCACAAACCTTAATTTGTGTTGAGCGATTGCCTTCAATAGACTCTGGAGCAAGGAAGCGAGGAGCAGGATCCATCGTGTTGATATATCGGTCGGAAAAACTCTGGGACTGCCTGAGAACAAAGCGGTTCTAATCTCACTTCGTCGTTCAAAAACACTCAATTCAGCCCCGTTTAAAGTGTACTCATCAATTATATTAAACGGACTGTGGTCGATATAACATTGTGATTTTCAAGGGTTTCAAGCTACATTAAATTTCTAATACTTCTGGGCCTAGAATCTGAAATTTGATGCAGTTCGACTGCGTTACGGTCAATAGTCCAACATAACGAAATATTAGATCTTAACTGTCTGGTGGTCTTAAGTTTTCAAATTACCATCCGACGCCCCAAGACTCAGAGAGTAAACGCTCTTTCCATTACACCAAATCATCGGAAATTAAAGCAGTGCAAAAATTCGATTTGATCATACGCAATGGGCGAGTTTCTCAAAGAGACGGCTCCACATTCGATTCTGATATCGCTTGCAAAAACGGACTAATTTATCAAATCAGTCCAACAATCGACGAGAACGCTGTCGATCAAATAGACGCTTCCGGACACTTGGTTCTGCCTGGAGCCGTTGACGCTCAGGTTCATTTCCGCGATCCCGGGAATACCCATAAGGAAGACCTTGGCTCGGGATCGCGCGCTGCAGTTGCAGGCGGGGTTACGAGCTTTCTCGAAATGCCAAATACACAACCACCGACGATTGATCAGAAAGCACTTGATCGAAAACTGGCTCAAGCGGCTCAAAACTGTGTAGCCAACTATGGGTTCTTTATCGGTGCTACACCCAACAATCTTGACGCCATTAACACAACTACTCCCGTCTGCGGCATCAAAATTTTCATGGGGTCGAGTACTGGTGATCTGTTAGTGCATAAATACTCCGACCTCGAAAGAATCTTCAAAAATGGTAAGCGGTTGATTGCGGTTCATGCAGAGGATGAAGCACGCATGCGCGAGCGAACAGATTTACTGCTTGACAGTGATGCGGATCTTTCCGATCTTAGAATCCACACACGAATTCGCGACGATGAATGCGCTTTGATTGCCACCCGACAAGCAACGGAGTTGTCACAAAGTTTTGACCGTCGACTTCACATTCTTCACCTGACTTCGGCAAAAGAAGTGAAATACTTAAGACAGGAAAAAACAAATAAGATCACAGTTGAGTGTACACCGAATCATCTGTTTCTGACCGAGGAAGACTACCAAATCAACGGTAGTCGGGTGCAAATAAATCCACCGATCAGAACCCAGGAAGATCAGGACGAGTTGTGGGCGGGGCTAAAGGATGGAACCATTGACTTTATCGCAACGGACCATGCACCTCATACCCTGGAAGAAAAGTCCCAGCCCTACCCCCACTCACCTTCAGGAATGCCGGGCGTAGAAACCTCTTTGCCTTTGATTCTGACCGCGTGGAAGTCTGGCCGATGCACTCTGGCTGAGGTCTTGAAATGGATGTGTTGGGGCCCTGTCGAAGCTTACGGAATCATGGACAAGGGAAATCTGAGTGAAGGCTGTCACGCCGACCTGGCAATTGTCAATGTCGATGACTATCGACCTGTTCGCGATGCTGAAATGTTCACCAAAGTGCGCTGGAATCCATTCTCGGGTAGAGAACTGACCGGCTGGCCCGTCTGGACGATCGTGAATGGGAATATCGCATTTGCTGATGGGAAAATCTGTGAGAATGTCAGAGGCGAAGCACTGAGATTCTCCAGCGATTAACTTCGATCAATTAGCTGGTTCCCTAGCCAACATAACGGTGAACGGTCCATCGTTTTCCAAGTTCACTTTCATATCGGCACCAAATCTTCCTGTAGCAATAGGTATATTAGCGACTCGACCCAGAGCAAATACGAATTTGTCAAAGAGATCACTCGCTTGCTCTGGAACCAGTGCCTGCGTAAAATCCGGGCGTCGACCACGGGCAGTCGACGCATATAGTGTAAATTGAGGGACAGCGAGAATCTCTCCGCCGACATCGATCAGCGAGTGCTGTAAATGCCCCTGCTCATCCGGAAATATTCGAAGATTGACAGTTTTTAAGGCCAGTTCAGTTACGGTTTTCTCGCTATCGCGGTGAGTGAATCCAACAAACAGCAACGCGCCATTTTCAATTGATCCAATACGCTCTCCCGATACAGAAACCGAAGCGCTCCGCACCCGTTGAATCAGCACTCTCATGCTAAATTTAGGGCTAGAGACTTGACCTGTCAGGCGGCCTGGTCGATAGCTTTCATGCTAAGGCGAATGCGACCCTGTTTATCAATTTCCAGAACCTTAACTTTAACCACATCGCCTTCTTTAAGCACGTCAGACACCTGATTGACTCGACGTTTAGAAATTTGAGAGATGTGTACTAGTCCATCTCGGCCAGGAAGGACGTTCACAAAAGCACCAAAATCCATTAATTTCACGACCGCCCCTTCATAGATCTTACCGACCTCAACATCGGAGGTGATCTCTTTGATCCTTTCCTTGGCCGCTTCACCGCCAGATTTGTCGATTGAAGCAATGTTGATGATTCCTTCATCAGATACATCAATCGTTGCACCGGTCTCTTCAGACAATGCTCGAATTGTGGCTCCGCCTTTTCCGATCACGTCCCGAATCTTGCTTGGACTGATTTTCATCGTGATAATTCGCGGTGCAAACTCTGAGATCTCTTCACGCGGTTCTGCCAGCGCTTTACCCATTTCATTTAACACATGAAGTCGTGCTTCCTTGGCCTGTTCCAAGGCAGCATCCATGATGGTTTCTGTGATGCCATCTATTTTGATATCCATTTGAAGCGCAGTAATTCCATCTTCGGTTCCAGCGACCTTAAAGTCCATATCGCCCAAATGGTCTTCATCACCCAATATGTCAGTCAGAATTTTGAAATTGTCACCATCTTTGATCAGACCCATTGCCACTCCAGAAACGGGTGCTGAAATTTTGACACCGGCGTCCATGAGTGACAGGCTTGTACCACACACGGTTGCCATGGAACTTGACCCATTCGATTCGGTAATTTCTGAAACGACTCGAATGACATAAGGACAACTTTCCCTTTCCGGTAGCACAGCAGCAATTGCGCGCTTGGCCAGTCTGCCATGGCCAATTTCTCTGCGTTTGGGCGAACCGACACGGCCAGTTTCACCAACGCAGAAAGGCGGAAAGTTATAGTGCAGCAGAAACGGGTCGCGGTGTTCGCCTTCCAGTGCATCAATGATTTGTGCATCTCGTTCGGTACCCAGCGTTGTAATGACCAACGCTTGCGTCTCACCCCGAGTAAAAGCTGCAGAACCGTGAGTTCTGGGAAAAACCTGTGTTCGAATATCGAT